>DAOOIV010000055.1 GCA_035384605.1 Phycisphaerae bacterium | reverse complement strand
GCGGAAAGGATTCCGCGGGGGATGCGGCCCGGAAAGGATTCCGGGCCGAGCGGGTGGGGGATGCGGCCCGGAAAGGATTCCGGGCCGAGCGGGCGGGGGATGCGGCCCGGAAAGGATTCCGGGCCGAGCGGTCCTGCCTGCGCATGCACACGCAAAGCCGTCGGCATGGCACCCGGCGCTGTGGGATCAAGAAACAGGCGCGCAAGCCGGACGGATGTCTGGCCGTAAGGTTCTGAACGCGATGGAATGGAGAACACAACCTTGCTTTCGGTTCCGCAGCGTGCGGTTTGTCCGGTCTCGGCTCGAACGCGCTTTGCATTGCTTGATTCAGCCGGCACTGCCGCGCTACCGCGCCGCGAACTCGAAGAAGATCGCCACCAGGTTGTAGAAGCCGTGAATGACGATCGCCCAAGCCAGTTCGGGCAGGCCGTCGGACAGCTGAGGTGGGCGAAGCTCGGTGATAGTCCGGTGCCAGACGCGAATCAAGCCGTTTGAGGCGAGGAGGGTACAGCCGGTATGCAGGGCCACGCAGACCGTCCATCGCCAGACGACCAACGCAAGGTCTGGGTTGGGCACGTAGATGTTCAGATAGATCAGGTTCTCGATGACCGCAAACAACAGGGCCGCACCTGCGGTCGACAGGCGGATCTGCCCGGGCCGGCGGAAAAGATAGGGTTTGACCTCGACGACACACCAAGCAAGAGCGATCTTGAGCGCCTCCTCGGCCGCCGGGCCGAAAACGACGGCGAGAACCAGGGTGCTCAGTCCGGCGACGCCGGTCTGTCCGCTCTTGAACAATGCCGCGAGGACGGCGAGGGGCCCGCCGGCGAGTGCCAGCATGGCGGCCGTGAACCAGCCGGCGCGGGGCGAACCGCGGGCCAGCTTTCTTTCCAGCCAGCCGCGGTAGCCGACGGAACCCGCGGGTGCCGGGCGGTACAGTTCGCGGTGGCCGCACTCGGGGCATGGATGACCCGCTTCGAGCCCGCGCAGGTTGTACCCGCAGCGGCTGCAGCTCCAATCCTGCTCCAGAACCTCCGGCTTGCGGTCGGGGAAGATGTCCGGTTCTTCGTGGATGCTTTGTCCGCCGGCGGAAAGCAGTCCATCATGGTGTTCATCACACCGGCGTTCACCCGGAACCTCGCCGGGCGGGCTTGTCGGCTTGCCTGCCGGACGCATGTGTGGCTCGTGAAACACGGATGGATCGTGTGAGGGGTCTGGCATGCCACATCACTGACGAACGACGGCTGTTCCATAGACAAACAACTCGACACTGGCCGCCGCCTGGTATTTGTCGGCACCACGGATGCTGCTGGTCTCATAGCGGATATTCCACACCTCGGTTGCTCCCATGCGGCGGGCCTCAGCCAGCAGGCGAAGTGTCGCTTCCCGCTGGGCTCGCTCGACCAGCGTGCGGATTACTCCCATTTCCCCTCCGACAAGCTTGCGAATCTGAGCGGCGGTTGTCTTGAAGTAGTCGGCGGCAATCACCACTCCGCCGCTGACCAGCGACGCTTCCCGCACCGTTTCGGGGTCGGGGACGGTTTGAATCGTGCTGATTCGGATATCGGTGAACTCTTTCTCGCGGGCAGACAAGGCGCGAAGATGGTTGCGTTCGCGCCAAGTGCCCACGCCATATCCGAGTCCCAGGAGAAAGAGGAACGGTACAACGCCGAAGAGGACTTCAAACATACGGCCGCTCCTATTGAATCACCACGGCCGTGCCGTAGCAGTACAGTTCGGCCGCACCCTGGGTCACAGCGGCGGTGGCGAACCGCACGTTGACGACGGCGTTGGCGCCCAACTGCTGGGCCTGGGCGAGCATTCGCTCCATGGCCTGCCGGCGGGCTTCCGTGAGCAGCTCGGTGTAGCCGGTGAGCTCACCCCCGACGAGGTTTTTCAACCCGGCAACGATGTCCCGACCGATGTGTTTGGCACGAACCGTGTTGCCTTGCACCAGCCCCTTGACTTCGCGAATGGTGAACCCCGGAACGTTTTCGGTATTGACCACGAGCATGAGATGACCTCCGAAATCAGTCTGACGAGATAAAGTTGCCTGAATTGTGAGGGCAAAGGCATACCGGTGTCAATGAGACGGTGCGTATGTGCGTCCGATGGAGAAGCCGCCTCATTCACCGGCGGGAGGAGCTGTTGTCGGGGCAGGGGTCGTTTCCGGCATTGTGGTATCTTGTATCGTAGAGAATCCGGCCGGATATGAAGCCGGCTGTGAAACAGGGGGGTTTGGCAGTTCGACGAGGATCGGAATGATACTCTCAGGAACGAAGATCGGTCCAGGAGCGTCACGGTCATAAAGCACATCTCTGAGGGCAGCGAGCATCTCCTTGACGTCATCGGCGGCGGTCTTTGTGTCGGGGTTGGCCAGTTGGTTCAGCCAGGAGCGGCCGATCTGGTATTGAACCAGGGCCGCCAGGCGGGCGCGGGCGGCCAGTTGATCCGGCGGCTCCTTGGGGAACCACTGATTGCAGGACGCCCGGACCCTCAAGGCGAGCGCGAACGCCGCGGCGTGACGTTCGTCTTCAGCAACCAGACGGCAACGGAGAAGCCGGCTCAAGAAGTCGAACGCGGGCTGTTCGGGTGCGGCCAGGGCACTTGGCAAGGAAAGCATCGCCCTGTCGCGCCGACCCGCGCATTCCCAGGCGAAGGACTGCCACAACAGTGCACAGGCCGAGAGGTCAGGGTTCTCCGACTCGCGTGCCATAGCGAGGCCCAAGGCGGCCTCGGAAAAAGCAGACTTGCGTTTCGCCTCAGTTTCGTCGCCACCGGCCGCGGCAAACAGCTTGATGAACGGTTCCAGCGATTCTGCAGCGAGCTTCAATTCGGAGATCCTGGTTGCCTCGAGAGGCCTGGCTTGGGTAACCGATTTGAGCGCATCACGGGCCTTGTCGAGATGCTTGCGAGCCTGGTCGGCTCTGGAGGCGAGGACTCCAAGGTCTTCGGGCCGCTGCATTCCGGTCAGCCAGCGGACCGCCGCTCGAGAATTCGCCACGCCAACCAGCCAGTTTGCCGCCGCCAGATGGGCGGCAGCCTGGTCAACGGGCTCAACAGCGGATTCGATAAGCTTGTTGATCGCCGCCAGCTCGGAGTCGAGCCGGGCGACCCATCCGGGCGGATCAGCCATGCAGCGGGCCAGATTCGCGTCGCCCGTCGGCGCGGAAGCCGTATCAGCGGCCGGAGCCGGGAAAGCCAAGGGAGCTATCCCGATGAAAACCGTCAGGATGGTCATGTTTCTCATGTTATCTCTCTTCGCCGTCTGTTCCCCGCCAGAGTGATACCGCCTCTTGCCCGACACGGTGCATACCGTATACCACATTCCATCGGTTGGTTCACCATTTGACGGTCCGTCCGGCGAAAAATACACTCCGCATTAAGAGCTTGGTCGGCCGGAAGTCCGGACGGCTCGGCCGAGACGAGGTTGACCGTTGCAGGAGACTGGTGGACGGACCCATGGGAGCGATTCAAACGTCACTCCGGACTTCCAGAAGTCCCCGGCATCGAGGGGCGGCGCGGCTTGCCCGGTCAAACATGTTCTCCTGGGGCATTTCGATCCTCACTCATCTGCTTGTCTTCGCCGTTCTGTATCCGCTGGTTTACAGCGAGGAGGTGCAGACCCGCCGGGTGGTTATCCCGGAGGCGCGGCTGGCACCCCTGGTTGAGGCAACCCCCGACCGGCCGCCCCCCGCTGTTCGGATCAACCGCCGGCTGGACCCGACCCTTGCCCCCAGCCCCGACGACCACTTGATCGCCGCCGACCGGCTCCTGCCCTCCATTGAAGCGGACGTCTTGCCGGCACCGCTTTTGCCGACCGACGGGACCGCGGCGTTGTCCGGTGCGGGTTCTGTCATTGCCGCAAGTCAAACCGGTCCGATGAGCACGTTTTTCGGCATCGCAGGCAACGCTTACAAGATCGTTTATGTCGTGGACCTGTCCGGCTCGCTCGTGCTTAACGAGAGGCTTGTTCTCAGCGAAATACGAAGATCGGTCCAGGCGCTGATACCAACGCAGCAGTTCAACATCGTGCTGACTTACAATGAACAAGTCTTCGAGTTCAGACCGGCAACATTGGTTTGGGCCAACAGCGAGCACAAGAAACAGGCCGAGGCGTTTCTCAGCAGAGTTGTGACCGCAGGGAACGCCCGGGAAGAGGAGGCGATGGCGAGGGCCTTTGCGGCACGGCCGGAACTGATCTATTTCCTTTCGGACGGGGCTTATCACGACATTGATCCGACAAACGAGAACGCCCCCAAGACTTCGCTGGAGACTCGATTGGACCAATTGAATGCCCGTCGCGAGGTGAAGATTACTGTGATCGGCTTCGAGCCGTTGCCGGGGCCACGCAGCGTTCTCGAGCGCATCGCGCGCGATCATGGCGGCAACTTTCGAACGGTGGTGCCACAGTGAGAGAGGAAACGCACGCATTGCTCGCCGGAAAGAAGCAGCGATGCCGAGTGGCGGCAACCGGCGGTGTTCTTTTCGCGTTTCTGGCGCTCGCGCCGACCCGGGCCGACATCGTCGGCCTGGCCGGGAGACCACCGGCGGTCGACGTGAAGATCACGACTTTCCGCGGCGGGCAGATCGGGTATCGCATTTCGTCGGGACGAGAGGCCGCCGCTGCCATTGAAGAGATCGACTACCTGCAGATCACGAACTGGCCGTTGTTCAACCTTGCCGAAAAGCAGCAGAGCGACGGACATATCCGGCAGGCGGCAGCCAACTATGGGCGGCTTCTCAGGCAAACCCAAGCACCCGCCCAAGGCGAACTGGACCGCCGCCAACTGGTTCGCTGTCGGCTGTTGAAGGCCCTTGACAAGCAGGGGCAATTCGATCGGACGGTCGAGGTGTACTTGGAGATCCTCGATCAGGAGCCGGATCTGGTCGAGCGGCTGAGGCCGTCAAACCTCCCCGCTGCGGGATCGACCTTCCTTCAGGCGGCGGCCGACTCGGTGGCTGAGTTCATCAATCGTCACGGCGACGACGAAGCCGCTCGGTTTCTGCGGCGATGGCGCGAGACCTGGCCGACCACGACCACCGGACCGGCATCCGGCAATGGAGCGACGGCTTCTCAACCGGCCGGGGCCGTCGGTGCCGAGGCGGCCAGGCAGCTGGAAGAAGTCCGGCATTTGATCAGCAGCGGGCAATTTGATGAAGCCCTCAAACGGATTGATGCGATTCTCAAGTCGCCCGACGGGGCCGTCGCGGAGCTTTTCTTCTGGCAGGGCAAGGCGATGCTCGGACGGGCGGGTGGCAACGAGACGGCGGACGCCGAAGTTGACCGCAAACGTGCGGGTTTGGCGTTCATGCGGGTCGTGATTCACTTTCCGGGTCATGCCTTGGCACCGGAGAGCCTTTACGAGGCGGGAGCGATCTGCCGGCAGAGCGGAAAGCCCGAACAGGCCGCCAGGTTGTGGTCGGAGCTGGTTCGCAGTTACCCGGCCGCGGACGAGTGGGTCGGCCGGGCATCACAGGAGTTGGAAAGGATGAAAAAGTAGTCAGTGGACCGTCTTCGGTCGTCGGTTGGGGAGGGGGCCTGGGAGGCTTGGTCAGGCGGGGCGCCCGTGCCTGGCACGCAGAACATCGCGAGGGAACCTATGGCAATCTCATGGCTCTGGAGCGGCACAGCGGGAACAGGGGTGATTTCTCAGACCGGCCCGTCGAGCACGGTGCTCGGCAAATTCCTGGTGGATGGCGGCTGGATCACCTGGTTTGTTCTCGTTCCGTTGTCGGTTGTCTCTGTAGCGCTGATTATTCACTATCTGATCGTTCTGCGCCGATCGACGCAGGTGCCGGCCGGACTGGCCAAGGCGCTGGTTCTGGCCGCCCGGCGGGGACAGGCGCGGGACATCGTCGAGATCACGCGGGAGGACGAGACCATGCTCGGACAGGCGGCCTGCGCGGGCATCGCACGACTGTCTGCCGGCCGCGAGTCGGCGCGTGCCGCCATCACCGAGGCGGTCGAGGAGCAGGCGACACGGCTGTTCCGCCGTATCGAGTACCTCAACGTGATCGGCAACATCAGCCCGATGATCGGCCTGTTCGGCACGGTGGTCGGCATGATCAACGCATTCGCTCGGATCTATTCCGCGGGCGGGGGGATGCCCGACGCCGCCAAGCTGGCCGGCGACATCTCTGTCGCTTTGATCACGACCTTCTGGGGATTGCTGATTGCCATCCCCGCGCTGTCGATCTTCTCCCTGCTGCGAAACCGGATCGACGCGTTTGCGGCCGAGAGCATGAAGCTTTGCGACAGTCTGGTTTCGTTGCTCTGTGAACAGCAGGCGGGTTCGTCCAAGGCCGCGGGCTGAAAACGTCTGGAACAGGAAACAGGCATGAGACGATCCATTGGGGAACGACGTCCGAGCCGAGGTACGCTGGTGAACATGACGCCGATGATCGACGTCACGTTTCTGTTGCTGACGTTCTTCATGCTGGCCAGTCATTTCGCCTCGGCGGAGAAGGTGAAGGTTGACCTGCCCCGGCCGGACGACAATCAGTCGGTCGATCGTCGGCTGAGGGACAAAGTGATCATTAACATGCTGTACGTCGAGGAAAGGGTTAAGGTTGAGCCGCGCCTCCAACTCGGGCCGGTTCCGGTGGCGTCGGTGGGCGACTTGGGCGGCAGGCTGAGGGAGGTGGGAGAACTGAACCCGAGCGTGCAAGTGATCTTACGGGCTGACCGACGGTTGCCGTATGGACAGGTGCGGGAGGTGATGCAGGCGGTCGCCGGCGCGGGCCTGACCCGCCTGCAGGTGGTGACCGATCTGGAGCCGGGCCGATGAGCAGCCGCAGTGCTGATTTTGACGTCGATCGCATTCTCGCGGGCGCGCGCGAGGCGGGCCGTTCCACGGGTCGCAACCGACCGGGACCGCTTGACAGACCCCACCGGCGGACGGGCCTGGTCGCCATCACGCTCAATCTTACACCGATGATCGACGTGGTGTTCCTGTTGTTGTTGTTCTTCCTGACCGCCAGTCGCTTCGGGTCAAACGAGGGTATGCTGCCGGCCAATCTGCCGGCCCGCAGTGCCGCGGTTTCCACGGAGATTCCCCGGACGCCGATTCGCGTGCGTTTCGTGGCCCAGCCGAACCAGCCGGACCGGTGCAACGTGACGATCGAGCGATTCAACGAGGCGCCGCTGCCTCTGGCCGAATTGGGGCCATCGCTGCGCAAGATCCAGGAGCAGCCGGGCTTCGACGCCGACACACCCGTGCATCTCATGGCAGGCAACGACATCCGATGGGATCACGTGGTCAACGCCTACAACGCCGCGTTGGCGGCCGGTTATGCAAAGGTCTATTTTGCCGCGACGCGATGAAACGGACACAAAGACATTCCGTGAAGCTCCCAAGGCGGACCGCCTTTTTGCGGACCGCAACCCAAGCGTACCGCGATCCGGAAAGATGCGTGCAAGCCGCACACATATCCGGCCGTTGGGTTCTATTGGCGGCGGCCATGCTCGGCGTCGCCTCGGCTCACTCCTTTGCGGCGTCCCTTGATGACTCGCTCTTTCGCGAGGGCCTCCGGGAACGAGGGCTGGCCGAATGGCTCGATCAGCACCTCGCCGACGCACCGCCGGCGGACGCGACCGACGCGATGCTTCGCAAGCGGGAAAAGCTTCTGGAGGAGGCCGCAGTGGCCACGTCGGTCGAGGACCGGCGGAGTGCGACG
The DNA here is from genome assembly GCA_035384605.1 of Phycisphaerae bacterium. Classification (NCBI taxonomy): domain Bacteria; kingdom Pseudomonadati; phylum Planctomycetota; class Phycisphaerae; species Phycisphaerae bacterium. The sequence continues at coordinate 27,457 of DAOOIV010000055.1, read as the reverse complement.
GAGCAGGCAAGCTCGATTCTCCGTGATCTGCTGGCCAACCATCCGGATCACCCGTGGCGGTTGCGATGGCAATTGGAGCTGGCCCGTGATCTGCTGGAACGTACGGCCCCGGCTGCGTTTGATGCCTTGTTGCTGTACGAGGTACCGGGCTGGAGCCGCATGCAAGCCCTGGATCTGAGCGAGCGGGCCGTGGCGATCCTGAGCCGATTGCGTGAAGACATCTCGGCGGCCTGGAAATCGGTCGAGGCTCTGGACGAAGCCTCGCTGAAACATGCGATGGTCTCCGGTTCGCTGCGCCTGCTTGAAACGCTGGACGGGCGATCGGCGTACCTGTCGGCTTGGGCGGACTTCTGCCGCGTCCTTGCTGCAGACCTGCCGACCGCCGAACGGAAAGCTCAGATGCAGGCTATTCTGGCGCGTGTGGCCCAGGGAAGCGGTTGGATCGAGTCGCCCGATCCGGTTCAGCGATGCGGCGCGTTGCTGATGGCCGCCGTCGCGGCGCGTCTGGCGGAAGAGTACGTCCAAGCGGACCAATACAGCCTCCAGATCGTCAAGACCTATGGGCAGATTGGAGATGGTCGCGAGCGTGCCCGCGTGCGAACCGCCTCGCTGGTGGCCGTGATCGAGCAGATCCGGACGCTGCGAGACCGCAACCGCCACGAGGATGCACTCTCTTATGTTGATCAGATACGCGCCTGGGCGGAGCGATCGAGGCCTAATGATCTTCAGGCTTCGCTGGCAGTTGCGTGGGCCCATCACATGGTTCTGGTCCGCCGAGCCGGCGTCACAACGCAACCGGCGAGCCTGCTGCGACCCGAGGACGCGCTCCAGCCGCTCGAATCGTTCGCAAAGCCCTCGGCGGAGAACCGCGACGCACTGTACGCTCTTCTGGCGGGGGCAGTGCAGAACGAGGATGCCGGCGTGATCCGGACACCCTTTGGTCTGCAACTGCTCCTCGGCGCGACGGTGGCGGAGCTTTCCCTGCCGGCGTCCACCCAGCCGACCGCTTCGCAGCCCGCCGTCAACCGGCGATTGGAGGAGGTGATCTCCGCCGCCCGAGGCATGCTTGGGACGCTGCCGGCCGACGTCGTGCCCGAGGCGCGAGGAGAGTATCTCTACCTGCTTGGGGCGGCACACCTGACGGCCGGCCGGTCGCTGGAGGCTGTGGCGACGTTTTGCGATCTGGGTGAGCAGCAACCGAAGCATGATCGCAGCGCACGAGCTGCCGCGTGGGCGGTCACGATTGCGCAACGCATGCTTCGCGACACGCATCAGGATGATCTGCGGGCGGTTCGCGACGCCTTCGTTCGCGCCGGTCGACTGATGCAAAAGCTGTCGCCGGCTTCGCCGGCGACCAAGGCGCTTCCCTACTGCATCGCGGTTGCCCTTGAGCAAAACGGTCAGTTGGAGGCCGCCGCTGACACGTATGCAACGGTTGCGCCGGACGATGCGCAATCGCTGCTCGCAAGAGTCGGCGAGGCCCGATGCTTGAGCACCGCGCTGGACCAGGCCGTCGCCCGAAAGACGTTGAACGAGACGCAGATGCGACAACTTGCTGACCGGGCTATCCGGTCGGCCCGGCAGGCGGCGGCAGCCGCGCAGGAGAAAAAAGACGACACCGTGGAGCACCGTCGCTTGACCGCTCAGACGATCATCCTGTCAGCCGCCCTGCTGAACCACTCGATAATCGACAAATCCCCCGAGAGCCTGGCTCTGCTGGAGCATTTCGAAAAGCGTTTTGCGGATCAGTCGTTGATGCTCGGTGCCGTCTGTCGCGAGCGGGTGATCGCCCTGACGCGTCTGGGGCGGCTTGCCGAGGCTCGACAGGCGGCGGAGCAGTGCTTGGCGGTCGACCCTGAAGAGGCCGGTCCGGTCCTGGATCGGTTGGCCGAGGCCATGAGGGACGCAATCGAGCGTGCCTTCGATGAAGGTGACCGTGACGCGGCCGGCAGAATCGCGCGCGATGCCGTGAAAGTGGGCGAGCTGCTCTCGGAGTGGTCCAGTCAACGTCCCCAGAGGCTCTCGGCCGTCGGGCGGCTGAGTATTCGCTTGCGGTTGGCTTCGTCGCTGCTTCACGCCGGACAGGCCAAGGAAGCTCTCGCTGTTTACGAGGAATGCCGCCGAGCGGCCGCGACGATGCCTTCTGATAGCCTCCCGCGGGCTGAGATCCAGCTTGGGCGGGCTGAGTCCTTGCTGGCGACCGGCGAGCCGGCCGCAGCCTTGCCGCTGTTTGCCGAGGTCTGGCAGACACTTCCCGAGCGATCACCCAACTGGTGGCGGGCACTCTGCGGCAATCTGGCCTGTCACACCCGCTTAGACCATGACCCCAAACAGATTCTGCAGGCCATCCAGCAGCAGCGAGGACTGTCGCCCGACCTGGGCGGCCCGCGATGGCAGCGTGCCCTGGAAGCGATTCAGAAGGAAAACGAAGCCCGCCTGCGCTGAATCGGCCGTTTGGGACACCTTCCGCTTCAGGTAGAATGGTTGGTCTGGATGTCGAACGACCGGACTTTGCCGGCTGAGCAGAGTGGCGCACGCCATGGACAAGCGCGTCTACCTGGAAACGATGGGTTGCCAGATGAACAAGCTCGATAGCGAGCTGGTGTTGGGGCAACTCCGCCAACTGGGGTACCTTTCCGTCGACGATTTCCGCCAGGCCGACGTCGTGCTGCTCAACACCTGCAGCGTCCGTCAGCATGCCGAAGACAAGGTCTACAGCCGACTGGGCGAGGTGGCCCGCATCAAGCGCGAGCGCCCCGAAATGGTTGTCGGCGTGATCGGCTGCATGGCCGAACGTGATCATGAGGGCATCCGGCGCAAGGCTCCGCACGTTGACCTGCTCTGTGGTCCCGGAAAACTGAATCAGATCGCGGACCTGCTGGCCGAGGTTCTTGATACGCGCCGACAGGTGATGGCCCTTGAACACGACCGCTCGCGGCGAATCCCCAAGGACCGGCGTACACTGGAACACGACAGCATTGAGTTGCTGGACCTGTCACGTACGGCGCCGCCCGATGGAAACGTGCTGCAAGCCTACGTTCGCGTCCAGCGGGGATGCGATAAGTTCTGCACTTATTGCGTGGTGCCCTACACCCGGGGGCCGGAGCGAAGCCGTCCACCGGCCAACATCGTGGCAGAAGTCCGCAAGCTGGCTGACATGGGCACGCGCGAGATCACTTTGCTCGGCCAGACGGTCAACAGTTATTCCTACGCGGAGGGCGGCCTCACCGTCCGATTTGCCGATCTCCTGGAGCGCGTCCACGATGTGCCCGGCATTGAACGCATCCGTTTCGTCACCAGTTATCCCGGCGACTTCACCGACGACATCCTGGAAGCGATGCGCGACCTGCCCAAGGTATGCGAGTACCTGTCGTTGCCGGCCCAGAGCGGCTCGAACGCCGTGTTGCGTCGGATGCGGCGGGATTACACCGCCGAAGAGTACATGGATCTGGTGGAGAGGGCGCGGCAAATGGTACCCGGTATCACGTTGTCAAGCGATTTCATTGTCGGCTTCAGCGGCGAGACGGAGCAGGACCACCAGGCGACGCTGGCCCTGGTCGAGCGTGTCCGCTACAAGAACATTTTCATGTTCAAGTACTCCAATCGGCCAAACACCAAGGCTGACAAGGTGCTGCCTGACGACGTCCCTTACAAGGTCAAACAGCGGCGGCATTCGGAGTTGATGGCCCTGCAGCATCGGCTGTCGACGGAGCATCACCGCTCGATGATTGGTCGGCGGGTGGAGGTACTTGTCGAGGGACCGAGCAAGCCGGCTCTCAGGGCCCGGAAAGCCATCGAAGCGGGTAAGGAGAAGACCTCGCGCTGCGTCGACCAGCTTACCGGCCATACGCGAGGCGATGAGATCGTGGTTTTTCCGGGCCCCGATTCGCTGATCGGGAAACTCGTCACCGTCGAGGTGACGGATGCCAGCCCGCTCACCCTTCAAGGCGTGCCCGCCGACGGGCCCGGCGTGCCCCCGATTCATTGACCATTTCTGTGGTTCCCAGCACAATACGAGCAAGGCAAGAGGCTGTCAGGCTGTTAGACTGTTAGGCTGTTGGGCTGTCAGGAAAGCAAGCAGCATTCCACACGGTGCCTGACAGCCTGGTCGTCCAGCAGCCCGAGGCGGACCGCCTTTTTGCGGGCCGCAACCCAAGCGCTCTGCGATCCAGAGACATGCGTGCAAAGCGTATAGATGTCCGGCCGTAAGGTTCCAACGGTCTCTCGCGAGGCATTGGCATGATCATTACCATCGACGGCCCTGCCGGTTCGGGGAAATCCACTGCCGCGCGCAAGCTGGCGGCGGCCATGCAGATTCCGTATCTCGACACCGGCGCGATGTACCGGGCCATTGCCCTCAAGGCACTGGACAAAGGCATACCGCTCGACAGGCCTGATGAACTTGTCGCCATGGCGGAGTCCACTGACATCCGCCTCGACTGCGGCCCCACCTACGTTCGCGTGGTCATGGACGGGCGTGATGTCAGCGAGGATATCCGCAGCATGCGGGTCAGCGAGTACACCAGTCAGATTGCCCAGACTCCCGGGATCCGCCGGGTGCTGGTTGAGAAACAAAGGCAGATCGGCCGACAGCTCGGTTCCCTGGTCACCGAAGGCCGCGACCAGGGCAGCGTGGTCTTTCCCGATGCCGACGTGAAATTCCTGGTCGATGCAGAGGACAGCAAACGAGCGGAACGCCGTTACCACGAGATGCTTGCCGACGGTGAAGAGGTTCGGCTGGAAGACGTCCTGGCCAATATCCGGCTGCGCGACAACAATGACCAGGCACAGTGGGCTCCGCTGCTGGCCTCGGGTGAAGCGGTGCGAATTGACACCACCGACATGACCATCGCCCAGGTTGTCGCACGGATGCAGGAGGAGATCCGCCGTCGGCGGCCTGCGGGGGAAAAGACACCCTGATCACCCATGGATAACGTGAGTCTCTACTGGAGGTTTCTGCGGTTCTTGTGCCGCTGGCAGACTATTCTGCAGTTCAAGGTGCGCGTTCACGGCGTGCGCAAGGTTCCGCGCGAAGGGCCGGTTCTGCTGGTCTGCAACCACCAAAGCCACATGGATCCCGTGCTGGTCTCGATGGCCCTGCCCCGCGAAAGCTGCTACATGGGTCGCGATACCCTATGGGCCAATAAGTGGTTCGCCAGGCTGATTACCTCGCTGAACGCCTTTCCGGTCAAGCGGAACACGGCCGACCTCGGGGCGATCAAGGAATCACTGCGAAGGCTCAAGAACGGCATGTCGCTGGTGGTGTTTCCGGAAGGTACCCGTACCCCCGACGGCCGCATTCATCCCATGCTTCCCGGCCTGGCCTCGATCGCCAAGAAAGCCTTGGTGCCAATCGTGCCGGTCCTGATCGACGGCATGTACCAGGCTTGGCCGAAGGGATCGCCGTTGCCACGAACGGGCAACGTCATCATCCAATACGGCGAGCTCATTCGGCCCGCTGAGTACGCCGGCCTTTCCGCGGAGGAACTGGTGCGACTCCTGCGCGAACGTCTGATCCGTATGCAACATCGTTTGCACCAGAGCCTGCCGGAGCGAAGGTTGCCCTGGTACACGGCCCGGCCCGACGTGTTCGGGGTGGAACCGCCGGGCGCGACTGTGACACCGGCCCCCGCAGACGACGGAACGAACCTGGCCGGTCAGAAAGCCAACCTGAGCGGCTCGCGGAATCGGGCTCCGATACCCAAGCGGCCCGGGGCATCTGCTCGTTGAGGCTCGAGACGATCACAGCGGACCACCTCGGCGGTACCGCTGATTTGGCCCTCATACGGGAAGTGGCCGTCGCCGGGGGGTATGGTCAGCGAGACCTTGAGCAGTGAATGCAACTGTGGGACGGGAATCCCCTCGATCAGTTCTACTTCAAAGTAGAGGCCGCTGGTACTGATGTTGCTGCTGACGGTGCGCAATACCCGATGCTGGCCGTTATTCACGGTGGAGTATTCCATCGGCAATCGAATGGCGAGTCGGCGATGTTGGCGACGTTCCTGCTGCATGGCAACTCGACGGGTTGAATCGCTTCTTTTAGCCCCGCTTCGCCGGGATTCTCCCGCAAGACGGGGGCCACTGGCCGGCCTGCCTGGGCTATAGCCCTGGCGAGGTTTGCAAACCATTGCTGGGCAAGGCCTTGTATCGGCCCTGGCTGTCAGGGAAGTTGAATTTCACAGCCAGACGACTGACCGACCGTTGTTTTTGGGCAACATCAGTCTTCCGGGGAAGGCTGCTGTTGATTCTGTAAGGCTTTTATTCAAAAGAGTTTAAGCGACAGATGCGTGTCTGCAACGCGCCGAGGTTTCGACTGCCACCTACACAGGGAACCAGCCCACGTCCCGCATGATCTTTTTGAGTGCGTCTGCCGCGACCTTGAACAGCTCGGGACCCGTTTCACCGGTCGAGTGCAGGGCCTTCGCCAAATGCGGCTCAAGGGCGAGAAACCCGTCATACCCGTCGGCGGCCGCGTCTCGGAGAATCTCGGGTATGGCCCCGTCGCCCTCACCGGCGGGGACTGCGTGCTCTTTCTCCCCGTATTTGAAGTCCTTGATATGAAAATAGCCGACGAACTTGCGGAGCGGTAGCCAGCAGGTGTTATAGATGTCTTGCACGTTCATATTGACGAAATTGGCCGGGTCGAACGCGGCGACCAGGTGGTCCGATGGGATGGCGGCGTGGAGATACACGCAGCGTTCGGGGTAGGCTCCGAACAGGTTTGACTCGTTCTCGAGGGCCAGCGTGATGGGCAGGTTTGAGACGTAGTCCACCTTCTCGGCCAGGCGGTCGATGACCTCCCGGCGATAGTCGCCGATGTCGGCCCCGTTCGGCGGATAATAGCTGAAAATGCGGATGTAATGCGCATCGAAGAACAAAGCGATGTCGGTGGCGCGTTTAAAATCGTCAAAGTGTTTCCGGTAATCATCGCTGATTTTCACCTTGCCGATAGGCGAGGCGATACAGGAAACCCCGAAGCCGCGGTCCTCAAACATTTTCTTGAGATCAGCCATCTGCTGCTTCGAGAAGGTCAGCACGTTCCGGCCCCAGACGCCGCGGAGCTCGATGTAACGAATCCCGTTGGCCTCCAGGACGTCCATCTGGACCTGAGGGTCAGGACTGACTTCATCGGCAAAGGCACTCATGGTTGGCATGGTCGTTCTCCTCGCAGACACGGACCGTCGATTTCGGCCATCCGCCCCTGGTCGCCGGCTACTTGGCTGAGGTTGTCATCAGGGCCGGCCGGGCGGTGACCCAGGCACCCCAAGAGGTCAAAGGTAATCTAACATCTGGGCCGGAGATCGGCCAGCCCAGCGCAAGGGCTGCTTGACAGCGCCGCTCACCGGGGACTACCCTCTGCCGCTCGGCGGGTTTGCGAACGCGGACCGGTGCGGTGGAGGTCATCATGCGCGGAGATGCCGTTGGGTTGGGGTTGGCGGTCACGGCCCTGCTGGTCACCGGCGGGTGCGCGGCGGACCGGGTGCTGGGGAGCGGAACTCGTGAGGACGAGGGTTTCGTGACCATCTTTGATGGCAAGAGCATGGACGGATGGGAGATCATTGTCGAGCCGGGCAACGAGCCCGAAAAGAGATGGCGGGCTGATGCCTTCTACCTGGAGGACGGGGCTTTAGCCTGCAGGGGCTATGGGTTTCACTGGTTCCGCTACAAGGAGCCGCTGAGCGATTTCGTGCTTCGTCTCGAGTTCAAGATCGCCAAGGACACTAACAGCGGGATCTGCCTGAGAAGCCAAGAGAAGGGCGCTCCCCCGTTTACCGGCTTCGAGATTCAGATCGCCGACGACGTGGGCAAGGATCCGCACAAGCATGGGACGGGAGCGATCTATGACGTCGTCACGCCGATGTACAACCCATCCAGGCCGGTCGGCCAGTGGAACGAGATGGAGATCACGCTCAAGGGTTCACAGGTTGTAGTGGTGCTCAATGGTCTGAAAGTCATCGACGCCGATTTCTCGAAACTCACCAGGCCGATCGGGAAATTCGACTTCGCATACGCGAACATGCCGCGAAGCGGTTACCTGGCACTGCAGGACCACTGGACACCGATCTGGTACAGGAACATTCGGTTGAAGAGATTGTGAGCGTGCCGATGACGGCCACGTGCCGGCCGTGGTTTCTTGCCCCGGGGTTTGTCCCGGCATAAGCCGCAACATGTACCGACCGGCTCGCGCGTGATATGACCGGCCTTTGAACAGGCGAGTCGGAGCATGGGTTCGAAGTGAAACATGACGATCAAGGATTATCAGCTCTATCACGTTCGCCCGCGTTATTTGCTCCTTAAGATTGAGACGGATGATGGGCTCTACGGCTGGGGCGAACCGACGCTGGAGGGTCAGACGCCGGCGGTTGAAGCGGCGATCGGGCAATTGATGCGGCTGATCAAGGGTGAAGATCCCCGACGGATCGAACATCTCTGGCAACGAATGTATCGAGGCGGTTTCTACCGCGGCGGTCCCGTCTTGTGCAGTGCGATTTCCGGCATCGAACAAGCCTTGTGGGACATCCTGGGCAAATCGCTGAACGTGCCGGTCTATCAATTGCTCGGCGGCCGGGTACGCGACCGGATCCGACTCTATGGACAGATCGGCAGCAGACGCCCCGAGATCCTGATCGAGCGGTTTCGCCGCCTGCGGGCCCAAGGCATGACCATGGCGAAGTTCAGCCCGTGGTGGGCGACGAAGATCGTCGATTCGCCGGCCGTGGTTGAGCGGGCGGTCGACCTGATGGCGGCAGTCCGCGAGGAAGCGGGGAGCGGGTTTGATCTGGCGCTCGATTGTCACGGCCGCCTCAGTCCAGCCATGGCCATTCGTTTTGCGAAGGCCCTGGAGCCGTACCACCCGATGTTCCTGGAGGAACCGTGTCTGCCCGAAAACGTCGACACCATGGTCACTGTTGCCCGCTCGACGTCGATCCCGATCGCCACGGGTGAGCGGTTGTTCACCAGGTGGGGGTTTCGCGAGGTGTTGGAGAAGCAGGCGGCGGCCATCATCCAGCCGGACCTGTCGCACATTGGCGGTATCTTCGAGGCCCGCAAAGTGGCGGCGATGGCGGAAGTGTACTATGCGGCCGTCGCGCCGCACTGCCCGCTGAGCGCGGTGTCCCTTGCAGCATGTCTGCAACTGGCCGCGTGTATCCCCAACTTCCTGGCCCAGGAACACGTGAGCCTGGGCGAGAAGCTGCTCGTCCAGCCCTTCGTCATTCAGGACGGTTACGTGGGAGTTCCGGATAAACCTGGTCTCGGCATTGAGGTCGACGAGGGCAAGCTGGCGGAACTTCTTTACGACGGCCATTGGACGACGCCTGAACTGCGACACGACGACGGGTCAGTGGCGGATTGGTAGTAAAGGCCGTCGGCGATCAGCTTTCGGCGGTCAGCACTTGATTGATCCGTGTCTGCACGCCATCGTTTTTCCTGTGACGGGCCGGCCGCATCAGGATTCAGGCCGCGAAGCCGAATCAGGCACGAGGCGCGGAAGGCCTCGGGCAGGGCGGGGTCGTCGATGAGCCAGATATCGCCCGCCGGATCCACACTGATACCCTCGATACTGATATATGGCATCCTTCGCGGGGCGGGGAAATCGTGCAGCAGCTTTCGCAGATCGAGCCCGTTGATGTCGTGAAGATTGAGCCATCGCTCGGCGGTGCCGGCCCGCGGGTCGAGTCTCAGGATCCAGGCTCCGTTGCGATCGACGGCCAGCAGACGGCCCGAAGGCAGCACGGTCAGCGCATTGAGGGTCTGCTCGGGTCCTTCTCTGAGGGTCCACACCGCCGAGGTCAGCTTGTGGGTGAGATCTTGCTGGATGGCCAGGCGTCCCCCGATGAGCCGGCCGCGGCCGACCTTCGGGTCGCGGAAGAACAGTCTCGGTCCGGGGTCGCCCCCGTGATAGCTGGTGCCCTCCTCGGCCCAGTAGAAGAACCCCGGTTGCCCGGCCCACGCGAGGGCCTCAAGTCCGTCGTTGCGATCGCTACCCCGCTCATCCTCCGCCTCCTCGTAAATATGCAAGGACAGAATCTGTGCCTGGGCGTCGGGTCCGTGAGCAAGAGGAACCAGTTCGAGAACAGTCGAATAGGGTTCCTCGGCGGCCACGAACAGGCTAGTCTCGTGGGAGGGCAAGATCGAAGGGGCGATCGTGACAGCTTCCAGGTCGAGGTAGGGGCCCTTATCGCCGGTCAGGCGGGCTTCGACGCGGTCGTGCAGGTCATCCAGGATTTCGGCCGGTATTTCGGAATGGCTGCTCGCGAAGGTCTCCCAGCCCTCGGCCGGTGGAACGACTGTGAAGCATTCGTCGACCTGGATCGTACCTTGGTGTTGGGCGTCCGCCAGCGTGGCGGCTGAGATGAAATGGATTTTTCCTGCCGACGGGCCGCCGTTGCGGTCACTGGTCATCCAGAGCCCGTCTCGCCGGCCCAGCCTGCCAAAATGCAGAGCGGAACACTGCTGCACGTCATGTTGACCGTCCGCGGTTCGCAGTCTGTAGTACTCGATGCGGACGGTCGCAGGGGTGGTGGTCGGCCGTGAGGCGGCTGGGGACGAAGAGGGAGTCCCCGGATTCGCAGCTAATACCAGCAACATGGCGACGGTGCAGCCCATGAATGGGACTCGATACCCGGTTTGGCCAACGTTTTCAACCGCCCGGATCAGGCGATATGATCAGGTCGTTGTCTCGAGAATCGGGAGGTATGATGATGACTCGCCGGGAATTCGTTTCAGGTGCGGTGGCGATGGTGTCCGGGATGACCACAAGCATGGCACAATCAGCCAGGCAAGCAGCGACGGATCGAGCGTTCAAGGCGTTACGGGTGGCTCAGGTGGGCGTGCAGGGCCATTTTGGGGATATCGTTACAGGCATCCCGAAGGTGGAAGGGTGCAGCCTGGTTGCCGTTGCCCGGTCGTTTCCGGACGAACCGGTCGAGCAGCTCAAGGAGAAGCCGGTTTGGAACCCCGACACGAGGATATTCGATGACTACCGGCAGATGCTCGATGAGGTGAGGCCCGACATCGTCGCGGCCTTCGCGCCGTATGCGCACAACGGCCAAGTGAGTATCGAAGCCGTCAGGAGAGGCTGTCACGTGATCAGCGAGAAGCCTCTGGCGTCGACGCTTGAGGATCTCGACGCCCTGCGGGCCGAGCGGGACCGCGCGAAAGTCCGCGTGACCGCCATGCTGGCGATGCGTTTTCATCCCGGCCTGATGGCCGCGCACAAAGCCGTCCAGGAGGGTTCGATCGGCGAGCCGCTGCTGATCTCGGCCCAGAAATCCTACGCCTGGGGCCAGGGGCGTCCGTGGTATTTCAAGCTCCGCAAGAACTACGGCGGTTCCATTCCATGGGTGGCCATTCATGCCATCGATTTCATACGGTTTGTCACCGGCTTGGATTTCACCTCCGTCACTGCCCGCCAGGCGGTGAAGGTTCACAAGGATTATCCTGAGTGCGAGGATTGCGGGGCACTGTTGTTTGACATGAGCAACGGAGGGCAGGCGACTCTGACGTTTGACTATTTCCGGCCGCCAAAGGCCGGAAGTCACGGGGACGATCGTCTTCGGGTGGCCGGCTCCAGGGGCGTGGTCGAGGTGCGGATCACCAACACGACCTTCTGCGAACTCATCACCGATGAACAGGGCCCTGCCCAGTTGCCGCTTTCCGACGAGAGTCACAACATCTTCATTGATTTCGTCGAGAGCCTCCGCGGGTTGCGTCCCCATTTTCTGAGTGAGGAGGATCCTTTCCGCGCGACGGAGGTCGCCCTCAAGGCACGCGACTCAGCGGACCGGCGAGTGACCGTTGCGTTGTAAGCGGCTGTCCCGCTTGTCCGCGGAAACGGGTGGATTGGCGGAAGGTGCGGCTGTCGTTAGAATCCACTCTTGCCACGGACCGCCGTGCGGTCCCGGGCGCGAAGTGAAAGAGGCAAAGAACCCGACACAGGAGCGCGACATGATAGACAGCAGACTGACGCGACGTTCGTTCATTCGGCAGGGGCTGGTGGGTGGGACGGTGGCCGGTGCGGCTTCCTTGGGGTTGAACGCAGCGAGTATTGCCCGGGTGATCGGGGCCAACGAGCGTATCAATCTCGGCCTGATCGGGGGCGGTCATCGCGGCCGGTTCATCGTCGAGCAAATGGCCAAGGGCTCGGGCGACAACTTTGCCCTGGTCGCTTTTGGCGACATCTGGACGCAACGACGGGAGAGTTACCCGGCCGAGGCAGAGAAGATCCTCGGGATCAAGCCCAAGGCCTATGCCGACTATCGCAAGCTGCTGGAAGACGCCGACGTGGACGCTGTGGTCATTGCCACGCCGGATCATCAGCACGCCGGACAGGCCATCGACGCGGTCCAGGCCGGCAAGCATGTCTACGTCGAGAAACCGATCATCGGTTTGCACGTTGACCTGCACGAGTTGAACAGGCTCTACGACGTCGTGAAAGCCTCGAAGATGGTCGTGCAGCACGGCACGCACGGCGTCAGCTCACCGGCCGTTCGGGCAATCAAGGAACTGATCGCGGAGGGCAAACTCGGCAAGCTTTTCCGCGTCGAGTCGACCGAGACGGCCTATGTTCCTTACTGGGCTCACTACCAGGGACCGGCAACCGTGTCCGAGACCGACTGGAAGGCCTGGTTGTACAACCGGCCGGAGCGCCCGTTCGACGCCAACATGTGCGCGAAGTGGATGGGATACAAGGAGATCACGAGCGGCACGATCGGGGGCTGGATGACGCATTTCATCACCTTCGTTCACTTCGTGACCGGATGCGATTATCCGCTGTCGGCGGTTGCCTGGGGCGGCCGCTATGCCCCGACGAACGACCCGAAGTGCACCGCCCCGGACCAGACCATGGTCATGCTGGACTACGCCGAGGGTTTCCACACCCAGTTCACCAGCCACTTCGGCAGCGAGATTGACAATGAGACGACCGTGTTCATGTTTGAGAAGGGCTGCGTCAAGACCCGGTTCGGCCACCATCCTGGCAATCCGCTGGTTTCAGGCGAGGGCACGAACAACAAGCTGGAGGCCCACAAACTGCTCGGAGAAACCGTCGATCCGCCGTATCCCGGCGCCGCCCACGTGAAGAACTGGTTCGACTGCATCCGCAACAACGGCCGGCCCAACGCCGACATGGATCTCGGCCACAAGCAGGGCGTTGCAGTCGCTCTGGGCGACCTGGCCTGGGACCTGAACTGCAAGGTCGTGTACGACAAGGCCAAGCGCGAGGTGAGGCGAGCTTGAAGAATAAACCAGAAGGAGGGGGGGCGCCCCTGTCGGCTCATCGCTGCCGCGTGCCCTGCCCACGGCCTTGCGCGGAGATGCTTGCTCTCTGATCACAAGCAGGCAGCGTCTGCGCGCGGACCAGTCTGCCTGCCGGCTTCCTGCCGACGTGCGCCTTCGGGCAAGAGACTTATCTCTCACAGTCGATCTTGCCGGCGGCGGCCTGGGGGTTTGATTTGAGCCAGGCGCGGTAAAGTTCGAAGAAGGCAGGGGCGTCGAGGAGCTCGATCTTCGGATTGGCGGCGCGGGCCCGGTCGTAGACTTCGATGTACCAATCCGGCGATTTCAGAATGCCTCGGAACCAGTGGAATGGCACGCTTCGCCTGGCGACGCGTCCGACGATGGTTCGCGCGGCCCGTTCGGCATTGTCGCCCAGATCATAACCGGCTCTCAGAACCGGCATGTTGCCGTGCAGCAGGGTGGCGGGGATCTTCTGGGGGACGATGCCGTTGGGGCTGAACTTCGCGTAGCAATCGAGGCCGTCCTTATTCAAGCCGGGAGCGTAGCCGTCGATGATAAAGCCGGTGATCGTGATACCCCAGCGGGCGTAGATCGGAGTGCAGTGCTCAGCCCAGAGGTCCAGGCCGCTGGGCAACCCGGAGATGTCTCGCGGCTCCTGGAGCATGCCCGGGTTGAGGTAGCCGGCCCCGTTGTCGGCGGCGGCGAAGTAATCGTTCGGCGTGGCCGTGCGGCGGAGGTAGTCCATGGCCATTCCTGCGCGACGTTCGAGCACCGGGCTGATGGACCACATGAGCGGCAACTTGCCGCGGCCCGGATGGTCCCAGACCACGGGTACGAACTGGTACAGCCACGCGGCCGAGTCGAAGTCCCCGACGTAGAAGATCACGAATTGCCGCCCGTCGAAGTTGACCTGTCCGTTCGGTTGAAGCAGGCCGCGGTTGATAAGCCGCTGTTTGGTGACCCACGGCTGCGGATACCGCTTGTTCAGCGGAAAATGCGCATAGAACGACGCGTTCGCCATCGCGGCACTGCCGAGGGCATCGGCGTCGATGAAGGCGTTGTAGGCCCCGATCAGTCTGGCCGTTTCCCACTCCGTGGGAACGGGCTCGTGCGTGCCGCCGGCTTTGCCCGCGTTGGTGTATTTGAAGGCCCAGGGCGTAAAACCTCCGATGTGGAGCATCTGCCGCCCGCTTGTCCGGTCATAGGCGCTCCGGAGGAGTGCCTTGAACGTCTGGAGATCGGTACCGGGCTTCTGGGCACGGTCATCGATCGGCGTTTCGTCGGCCCAGACGTTCAAGTCAAAAAAGAAGGCCTTCTTCGCAACAAAGAAGTCATGGTTACTCAGGGTGTGCTGGTTTGGGCCGGCGGCGGTCGGGCATTTCTGCCAGAACGAGTCGATGTAGTAGCCGGCATAACCTGCTTCGACCTTGCCGGTGTCGATGTAGTGGTGCTTGAGCCACAGATAGGCGTCGCACTTGGCGCTGCCGGTGGACGGCTGGTCGGTGCCGGGGATGTTACCCTGACCGGTGAACATGGATGAACCGTTCTCGTTGAGCAGGCGCCTGACGACCGGCAGACGGGGACCCGAAGTGATGAGCCGGCTGTAGAGGCTGTTGGGCGAAGGGTCGTAGCGGACGGCGATGAGGTTCTCGACGCCGGCGATGGTTGAGGCAAGGTTGCTGGTGGCCGGGACGGCGGGGTCGTAGACGACGGCCCCTTTGACGAGCTTCTTATACTTGTCGATCAGGGCCCCAAGGTCTGGAACCATTGCCCGCGTGCGTCCGGCAAGCCACTGGCCGGGTTCCGACATGCGGCCTAGCCAATACTCGTCAATGCACCTGCCGCCGGACTCGACGAAGAGAATGTAAAGGTTGGCCTCCTCGCGGTTCACGATGCCCTGGAGCGTGGCAACGGCGTGAACGTGATCCCACGCGGCGGCCACTTCCTGCGGATTCTGTGCGTTGAATCGCAGGGCATATCGCAAGTCGTACACGGTGAATGGTCCGGCGAGATATCCGAGCGAGCCGATGGCGAGCAATACTGCGTTTGACAGCATCGTCTCGTTCCTCCCGCGAAGCGTCCGCGCCGCATTGGGGCACAAAGGCAGGTTGCAGCGACCGTTATGGCAACCGGTTCCTTGGAGGTATAAAATAGCTTGTCCGTTATGTCGAGACGCTTGCGCCTTCGAGATGAAAGCTTATCCCGAACCCCCGACGGCTGGAAGCCGGTCCCATCCAGGTTTTGGGATAGGTTCTGACAGGCTGAGGAGCCGTATCGGATGATGACGAGCGGTTTTCGCTGTCCCAAGGCTCGTCGGCGGGCATCGCCGCGAGGGGCATTGAGCCCCGTCAACACGGCGGGGAGAGCCGCGGTCGGCCCCCCGGAGCGGGGTCATGACAGCGGGGTGCCGGGTGGTGAGCCGACAACGGCGTTCCGGGCGTTGGAGTGGCTGTGACCATGGCTGTCGAGGATCTCGAATCTCGATTTGCCCAGGATGCCGAGCGAAGCGGCTTGGTACCTCGGGGGGCAGCGGTTGTTGCGGGGGTATCCGGCGGCGCAGACTCGGTGGCGATGCTTCATCTCTTGTGTGGATTGAACCGGCGAGGCTGGGGTCTGAGAATTCACGTTGCCCACCTCAACCATCAGCTTCGCGGAGCCGAGGCGGATAAGGATGCGAGGTTCGTGCGCGAGTTGGCCGAGGGCCTTCTTCTGGACTGCACGGTTGGAACCGCCGATGTTCGCGCGCGGGCTTCCCAAGACGGCGTCTCCATCGAGCAGGCTGCTCGGCGATGCCGTTTCGAGTTTTTCGAGCGGGTGTGTCTCAAGTCGGGAGCCGGCACGGTGGTGCTGGCGCACCACGCCGATGACAATGCCGAGACGATCCTGCATCGAATCGTGCGGGGTACCGGTTTGCGGGGGTTGGCCGGCATCCGGGGCTCACGGCCGATCCGGCCGGGCAGCGGTATTCAGGTGGTCCGACCCATGTTGTCGTTTCGCAGGAGTGAGATCGAGGAGTACGTTCGCGACCGCGCCTTGCCTTTCCGCCATGACGCAACCAACGACGCCGACAGCTACACGCGCAATCGTATTCGCAATGACATACTGCCGTTGCTGCGAGATTCGATCAATCCACAGGTTGCCGAGGCACTTGTTCGCCTGGGCGAGCAAGCCCGCGACGTGGACGAGTATCTGACGGAAACCGCGGGGCGGATGCTTGAGTCGATGATCGTCGAGCGCGACGATCGGCAGATCGTGCTACTGAGCACGTCGCTGGCTCGAAAACCTCGCCTCATCAAAACACAACTGATTCGTGAGGCGATGTTGCGTCTGGGAGTCAGCGAGGCGGAGATCGGCTATTCGCATCTGACCGCTGTCGCGGCGATGGCGGAGGAAACGGAGGGCAGCAAGGCGATGGACCTGCCCGGCGGCCTGCGTGTTTTCAGAAGATACGATCGCCTGGTGCTGCAACTGGAAGCGGAGCCTGCGGGAGTGGCACCGGTTCCCGGCGAGATACGCGTAGGCATTGACGGCAGGACTTCGCTGTTGCCATTCGGCATCGAGTTGAGCGTCGAGACCCTCCTTGCCGATCAGAGCCTGATTGCCGAGCACATCCGAACGGCGGCCTCGCGCGGGCAGGTGTCCTGGGAGGAGTGGATCGACGCCGACCAGGTGCATCCTCCGCTGATCGCCCGGTTGCGCCGTCCCGGTGACCGGTTCTTGCCGCTCGGGATGAGCGAGCTGAAGAAGTTGTCGGATTTCTTTATTGACGAGAAGATTGACGCCGACGTGCGAGAGCGGACGGTGTTGTTGTGTGATCGGCTGGGTCCGATTTGGGTGGTGCCGCTGCGGATCGACGATCGCGTTCGTCTGACTGAAGCAACGCGGCGAGTGATGCGTCTTTCAGCCCGGCCGTTGTCCGCTCCGCGTGATTGAGCGAGTCCCCAATGGGCCAACGTGATGAATAATGCAGCCTGCGGCTCACGAATGCGGCGATGGGGCTGGTTGATCGTGCTGTTCGTGATCGCCGCCGGTCTGCGGGCCGGATGGGTGTGCTTCCGGTACGGCGGTCCGGCTTCTCCTGGGCACGAATACCCTGACGAGAAGGCCTATCAGGATGTGGCCAGATCACTGGCCGCCGGTGACGGTTTGGTGGACGAGTTCGGCTATCGAGCTACGTACATGCCGGGCTATCCGGCGTTCCTGGCTCTGTTCGCGGACGGGTCCGACGCTTTCTCACCCGGTCGGTCTTATTGGGCTCGACTGACTCAAGCAATTCTGGGAGCGTTCATTGCCCCGGTCGTGTACATTCTGGCTGCTGGGTGGCTGTCGCTTGCCGGATTTGTGTCAGAGCAAGCCGGTTCGCGCACGGCGGTACCGGTGCTTGCCGGTCTGGCGGTGGCGATCGATCCGTTCCTGGTGTTCTTCTCCGGATTGCTGCTCACCGAGACGCTGTTTGTGGTTGCGTTGGCACTGGCATGGACGTGCGTCTTGTCGCTCTGCCGCCGCGATCGCAGGGTTAGCCCTGCCCCGGTGATCGGCGCCGGCCTGATGTTGTGGCTGTGCCTGATGTTGCGACCGTCGGCGGTGGTTCTGGTTCCGCCGGTTGCCGTGGCGATTGTGCTTGCCCGGGGATTTGACCGGCAGGGCCTGGCGGCCGCGGTGTCGGTGCTTCTTCTTGTGGCGGTCGGGCTGAGCCCCTGGGCGGCCAGAAATCGCCGGGTGATCGGAGAGTGGCGATGGTTGACGACCAGAGGCGGCATTTCCCTCTATGATGGTTTTCAGTCGCAAGCGACGGGGGCCAGCGATCTGGCACACACCAAGACGATGCCGCAGGTGCAGGGCTTGAGCGAGGTTGAGTGGGACCGCTTCTTCCGCAACCAAGCATGGTCGGCAATCCGGCAGGATCCTGGACGGGCGGTTCGGCTGGCGTGGGCCAAATTCCGGCGGACCTGGAGCCCGTGGCCCAATGTTGAGAACTATCGCGGCAGCGCTGCGGGGCTGGCAGGGGCCCTGTGGACGATCTGCATCCTGCTGTCGGCCTTTCCGGGGTGGTGGGGCTACCGCCGGGCAGTGGGGGCGTGGATGGTGTTGTTGTTGCCGGTAGCCGCGTTCACCCTGCTCCACATGGTCTATGTGGGGAGTGTCAGGTATCGTTTGCCGGTAATGCCTTTTGTCACGATCCTGGCAGCGGCCGGTCTGGTTCGGCTTGTTGCCGTTCTACGCGGCGGTTGTCCGGTAGGGGGTCGGACGCCGTCATCGCCCCTTCGGTGAGGAAGGCGGTACTTTCCGTAAAAGCTCACTGTTGTGAGGCCTCGCCGGTCCCTGAAAGATGCGCGACTTCGGCGGTCAGCATTTGCGCCTCGGGAAGAACATGCTGCGACAGAACGTGCCTGACGAAATCGTGGTGCACGGCGCTGACGTGCGTTCCTGTCCAGCCATAGGCTTCGTAGCGGCGGGTCCATGGGATGTTGCGTATCTTCGACGACAGACCTCGCAGGCCGACTAATCCGGCCGGGTGGGAGCCCAATGCGCCGTCGATCGTGCCCAGTACTTGCACCGGCCCGCCGAGTACTCCGTCATTTGGGGAATAGTAGACAAAAATGGTTCCCCGGACATTGGCCAGTGCTTTGCTCATCTCGTATTCCGACGAAAGGCTCGAACTGAGCAGGATCACATTACCGATCTTGGCCGGGGGGGTCAGATGCTCGCACGCCCAGACAGCCACGCCCGTCCCTGCCGAGAGGGCGATAAGGTGAACCTCATTGTTTGGGTATTCTGCCAGATAATGCTCGATTTCCCGAGCCAGCTTTCTGCCCTGGGCTCTGGCCACGGCCCGGAAAACGGTCTGGTCGAGCAGCGGATTGAGCGTCGCCGACCAGCGATAGGTTGCGATGCGGCCGCGATATCCGGCCTCGCGCAAACCCTGCGGCACGGCCAGTTGGCCGAAACCCCAGTTGCCGGCGCCGTCGATGTAGTAGATCCTGCCGAATTGATCCTCGGGGCGGAAATCCCGGCTTGAATTGGAGCAGCCTGCGGCCAAGGCCAGCGCCGCCAAGGCCAGCGTGTATCGTTGTCCCCTCTGCGTGAGCAGCAGGGAGTACCTGTACGTATCCCTCATGGCTTCTTTCCCCTGAACCCTGCTGTTTTTATGCCTCGGATTGACGGAAGGTCAAGGGTTGGAAAGAGGTTCTGGAGCGAGGGGGGTTCTCGGCAGTCCTCATGACTCTTTCGATATGCTTGGGCCGCTCAGCGGGGCCGGCATTATGGGACGGTGGCATACATTGTTTCTGATGCCGCCATACGGCGTGCGGTGAGCGGAGTTCCAACCCAGCCGGCGTCGCTGGTGCCGGCTTATCCTGTCATCTCGGTGGACGTTCTTATTTGCGGTTGCAGCTTGTCGGGTGTCGTTGAACCTATCTTCGGAGCATCAGCCGACGGTGGTTTTGTTCACGGCGTTTGGGCTCGGGTTTCGAAAGCACCTTGAGACCCTTGCGGGTGTCCGCCAGCTTGAAGACCGCTCGTGCCTTGCCGCCCGCGCCTCCGGTCGTGCAGTATGCGTAGCTGATATTGATGTGTGCGTTGGCAAACCGCATGCAGATGTCGGCCAGGGCGCCGGGTCGGTTGGGCATCTCGACCATCAGCACTTCGGTCTCCATCGTCGGCAGATTCAGCTTGCGGAGGGCCACTCTTGCTCTCTCAACGTCGGCGGTCACGAGCCGCAAGACGCCGTGCTCGCTGGAGTCCATGACGGTCATTGCCAGGACGTTGATCTTGGCCTGAGCAAGCTGTTGTGTCACCTGGGCCAGAACGCCCGGCTTGTTAACCATGAACACGGAGAACTGTGTCACCAGTTCCATCGCACACCTCCTGTCGTCATGTGGGGCATGTTACACACATCGGTCGCCCTCGACTGCTCGTTACCGCCGTACTCGTCGCCGGCCGGCCGGCCGATGGGCCACCACCGCCCGACGTGCCGGTTGTGATATGCTGTCGCGGCCTTGCACGCACCGTAGTTCCCCGGCTGACCGGCAGCTTTGCCGGCAGGGTGGGGTTGTTCATGGAGACGGCGGCTGAATCGGTGATGAGCGGAGCGCAAGCGGACCTCTCTGTTGTCAGGGCGCAGATGCTTGCGGTTTTGGAACGTCTTGAGATGCTCACAGATCTATTATAACCGGGTGCCGCCGAAAGGCCAATGAAAAAACGGTCTACGAAGGACTCGTCGGTTCGGGCACGTGTGCAGCGAGTTGTGGCGACCGATTCTACGCGTCGTCGTTGCGGCGGCCGGCCAAGGTCGCCATCAGTTGGCGTTTGAGGATTTTTCCGCTCGGGGTGCGGGGCAAGCTGTCCCGGACAAAGATCTCCCGCGGCACCTTGAAGCCGGCGAGGTGGTCGCGGCAGAACGCTCTCAACTCGGCCCCCGTAACCTGGGAACACCCGTTCAGGATGACAAAGGCGACGACCACCTCGCCCCGCATCTCGTCGGTCTGACCGACGACCGCGGCTTCCTGGACGGCGGGATGTTGTTCGAGGACCGCTTCTATTTCGCGGGGGTAGACGTTTTCGCCCCCGACGATGATTATGTCCTTGCTGCGGCCGGTGATGGTGATGTGCCCGTCGTCGGCGATCTGAACGATGTCCCCGGTTCGCAGCCATCCGTCCTTGTCGATGACCGCTTTCGTCTCTTCCGGCCGGTTGTAGTACCCTTTCATCACGGAAGGACCGCGGACGTAGAGTTCGCCTGTCTGGTTCGCCGGCAAGGAGCAACCGTTCTCGTTGCGGATCTGGACCTCGACGCCCGGCAGCGGCAGACCGACGGAGCCCACACGATGCGCAGAGGGAAGATCGCAGGAAATCACCGGCGAAGTCTCGGTCATGCCATAGCCCTCCATCAGCCGGATTCCTGTTCTTTCGAGCATCAAGTCATAAATCTTGCGAGGGAGGGGTTCCCCGCCGCTGACGGCAATCTTGATGCCGCGGCATCTGGAGGCGTCGATTGACTTCAGTCGACCGATGGCGGCGTACATGCTTGGCACGGCGAGCAACAGAGTGATGTCGGGGTTTGCCGCAATCGTCTCGTAGACCGCCTGGGCGGAGAACCGGGGGATGAATGTGACGGTGGCCCTAAGCATGACGGGCAGCAGATTGAGGATCGTCAGGCCGAACACGTGGAAGGGCGGGAGCACGCCCAACAGATGGTTTTCGGGGTCGAGTTGAAGATGACGTATCGCCGCTTGTACATTGTTTTCGAAGTTGGCGTGGCTCAGACAGACGCCTTTGGGCCGTCCGGTGCTGCCCGAGGTGTAGACGATCGCCGCGGTGTCGTCCGGTGAAACCGGCGGGGGTTCCGGTGTTGGTCTGAGCTTTTCCCAAAGATAGCGGCGAGGCAGGCCCAATTGTTCGATATAGAGGGTACGGATGGGGAGCGTTGCCAGGATCGACTCGAAGTAGCGGGTGCCGATAACAAGGTCGATGTCCGCATCCTCGATGATCGAGGTCAGTTCGCGGGCCTGAAGGAGGAAATTCAGAGGTATGGCGGTCCGTCCGGCCCAGATCACGCCCAGCAGCGTGCTCATTCCCGCGGAACTGCCCGGCAGCAGGATGCCGACCCGCCGGCAGGCGGTTTCCTTCAGAACGATACGGCGAATCACCTTTGCCAAGGTTGTCAGTTGGGCGT
Organism: Phycisphaerae bacterium; assembly: GCA_035384605.1. Taxonomy (NCBI): domain Bacteria; kingdom Pseudomonadati; phylum Planctomycetota; class Phycisphaerae; species Phycisphaerae bacterium. The sequence continues at coordinate 5,544 of DAOOIV010000055.1, read as the reverse complement.
AACTCAAGCGACGGAAGGGGTCGATGACTGCCGTCTTGGCGGGAAACCGACCGGCGGCATCCAGGAGTGATTCAATGACCATGACGCACGAGCTCCGGGTTGGCGAGCTGTGAAGACGCAGGCATGCTATCATGTCGTGCGGCCTGCGTCCACAGTCGGACGATGGAGAACGTCGGTGAGCTGTTTTGATCGGGCAGCGGCCGAGCGCTGCCGTGAAAGCTTGAATGTGGTTAGAATGCGTGGGCGGAATCGCCATGATCATCGCCGTATGCGGATGAGGTCACGATGAACAGCTTCAAACAGAGCATGTGCGGGCGGTCGGCTCAAACGGCCTTTTATTCTGGAGTTCTGCTGGTTCTCTTGACCGGCTGCACCCAACTCGGGCCGCGGGAACGTCAGAGCCTGATCGAGGCCAAGGGGCTGTACGACCAGAATCGGTTCTCGGAGGCGATCAACAGGCTGAATCCGGTGATCAAAGACTTTGGTCAGGCCGCCGAGATTGGTGAGGCGTACTACCTGAGAGGACTGTGCCGCAGCAAACTGAATGACTCCAAGGGGGCGGCGGCGGATTTCGAGCAGGCCATCGCATCGAGCAGAAACGACGCGGTCATCATCCGCTGCAAGATCTCGCTGGCGGCTGTTTCCTTCCAGATGGGGCAATGGTCCAAGGCCGCGGATCTCTATGTCGAAGTGGTGCCGAGGTTGGAAGACAAGCCGCCGGCCGACCAGGTCCTTTTCTACGCGGGTACGGCCCTTCGGCGGGCCGGGCGATGGCGGGAAGCAACCCAGTACTTTGCCCGGATTCTGCATCGGTTTCCCAGCAGCCCGATTGCCGCAGACGCTCGCCGGATGGCCGGCTGGCAGCACGAGTACTTCGCAATTCAGCTCGGGGCCTATCAGGACGCGGCGAATGCTGAACGGGCGGTCCAGGCGTATCGCACGCGTAATCTGGATTTTGTCCAGATGGAGAATCAGCCGTCGGGCGGCCGGGTGCTTTGGGTTGTGATGGCCGGCCGGCATCGCACCTACCAGGACGCCGTGGCAGCGCTCAATCGGATCAGAACGATCGTGCCCGATGCCAATATCATTCCCTAGCGGTTAAACTGGTTAGGGCAGGGGGCAGGCGTCCGGCGGTCAGCGCCCTGCCGAATCGTGAATCTTCCGACGGCGGCCTGCCCGAGGGGTTATGGGGCTATGCCCAAGTCCGCGACAACCCGGTTCTTGCTGCGAATCGGTCGTGCATTGATGGTACGGCCGATCGGGACGGGTGCCCTTTTCCTCGCGACGTTGGGCGCGTGCATGGCCGTCTGCTTCCTGGCCGAGTGGTCCGACCGGGCATCGATCACGCTGGCCGTCAGAACGCTGGGGGCAGCCCCGGCATCGAGTGAGGCGGCCGCTGGTGACGACCGCTCCGCCTTCTCAACGGTCTATCTCGACCTGCTTCGTTCGGACACCGTCCTTTGCCGCACTTTGCTCGTGGTAAGTTATCCCGATTCCCCGGCGGCGGCCGAATGGCGAAAGGCACGCCACGAGTGGGAAGGTGCCCATTCGCCCGAGGCATGGGCAGCCCTTTCCAAGGCCCTGGGTCAACTGGATGCCGAAGCCGAACGCCTCCGTCGCGACGAGGTCACCGGCCGGATGATCCTGGCAGGCCTTGCCGGATTGTCCGAAAGAGTCGACGTGATGCCTTGCGGGTCGCAAGGATTGCTTGACGTCGTGAAGATGTCGGTATCCTGGCCGGTAAGGCGCGGAGACGTGAGGCTGGTAGCGGACTGTTTGTCGCAAATGGCGTGCGATCGGTTGAAGGAAATCCAGATGCGGGCCGCTCAGGAAGCTTCGGATTTCATTCGCCTCCGGCGCGAGAGCCTGAGGCCGGATCAACTGGCTCCCGCCGAGAATGCCATGCGCCGGTTCGTAGAGGAGGAATTAACGTCGCCGGCCGATCTGGTTCATCTCCAGCAACTGAGCCGCTCTGCCGAAGAGGCTGATCTTCCGGTCTTCATCAAGCGAGTGCGACAGGAACTGCTCGCGCTCGATACGCAACGGGCGGAGGCCCGGAACCTGCGCCGGCTCTTGCTCGAAGCGCTGCCGGCCTCCTTGTGGGACGGCGCTCGGCGGCGAAGTGACGAGGGGGAGCTCATTGGTCCCGACATGTCGAGAATCGACGAGAAGCATTTGCCAGACCACGACCCGATATTGGCCGATGTCGCGCAGGTGATTCCGCGAGAGGCTTTGGATCGCAACGTGGTCCTGAGCCGACTGAAGACCCGCGAAGCGGAACTGCTGCAGGATCTGAACCGGCTTCGCAGCGAATTCAACCCCGCGTACATGGGGATCGCCGACAAGCGGGCCGAGCTGGCCCGGACTCGGCGTCAGATCCTGACGCAGGTGATCGGCGAGGCGGCGCAATTGCAGGTCTCGATCGCCGGCATGGCCGCTCGTCAGACGGAGCTGCAGCAGCGCCTCGAGGCCGCCGAGCGTCAGCTCCAGCGTCTGACGGGGAAGCTGGGCCGCTATCAAGAGCTGACCCAGGAACTCGATGCGTCCCGGAAACGCTATTTCCAGGCATGGCTCGACGAGACCCAGGCGATGAAGGATCAGTGGGAGCGGCTGCCGACGGCCGTCCTGCACGTGGTGGATATATCGGCTGATTATGCGGGTCGGCGGGCGCTGCTGGCCAGCCCGTGGAAAGCGGCGTTGACGGGTTGCATTGTCGGGTTTGTGTTGGCCCTTGCGTATGCGGTTGCGGCTGATTTCCTGGACCGCACGCTGAGGTGGCCGGACGAGGTGGAGCGACACGTGAAGCTCTCGGTGGTGGGACGTATCAGGAAATCAGGCAACCGGATCGTTGCCTGAGGTTGGGCATGAGGGAAAAAGGCTGGGATATCGCGATCGCGGTGGTTCGCAACGGCCGACCGCCCGTGCCCGGAGCGATCGTACCGGGCGTTGCCCCCGCGGCATTACCGAGCTTGCGTTCTCTCTGGTCCGCGCTGTTCCCGGCGTCTGACCGGTCGGGAGGCTATTGTCTCATGGTAACGGCCGCCGAGCGGGGCGAGGGCGTTTCGCAGATCGCCACGGGACTGGCCCTGGCAGGCCCGGCAATCTGCCCGGATCGACGGATCGCCGTAGTCGATTTCAATTTCAAGCGTCCGATGGTCGGCAGGCTCTTTCGGATTCCTGCGGTGCAGGGCGTGGCCGATGTGCTGGCCGGCAGATTGCCGATCGAGGAAGCGCCGATTCAGACGCAGGAAATGGCGATCGACGTACTGCCGGCCGGATGTGCTAACGGCAGCGTCCTTTGTCCTTTCCCTTGGCCCGTCGCCGGGCAACTGATCGATCATCTGCGGGCGTATTACGATTACATTCTCCTGGATGCCCCTGCCGTGAACGTCGATGACCTCACTGCCGAACTGGGTTGCCTGGCCGATGGAGTGCTCCTGGTGATCAGGGCGGGGACAACGCATCGCGAAGCTGTTATGGAAGCCAGGTTCAGACTCGACCGGGCGGGTGCGCGGCTTGTCGGTGCGGTTCTTAACGACTGATGCTTTCTTTGACGGAGCCCGACGATCGGCGATGAACTTGTTTGCGGCTCAATCCGATCGCGAACCGATTCTTTTCAGACCCGACGGCGTTGGGGCTTCGCTGGGCTTCTACCTGCCGGCCACGATGCTTTCGCGCTTCATGGGTTTGATCCGGGGCGTTGTGCTAACCTGGCTGATCAGCGAGAGCCAATACGGCCTGTTGCAGATCGCGATGTTGTCCATCTCGATTCTGCATCCGTTGCTGGGTGTCGGCTTCAATGAGGCGATGACTCGTTACGTGCCCCAATACGAGACTCGCGGGGCATTGCGGGCGTTTCTGGCCAGGGCGCTGGCCGGGGCGATGCTGATCAGCCTCGTTGTTTGCGGCCTGGCGTGGTTGGGGGCCGGTCCGCTGGGCCGCTTCCTGTTTGAAATCATGCCGGAGGCCGGCGGATTGCCGGCCGGTTTCGATGTCACACTGATCGGCCACTTGGCCGTCGCAGCAACGTTTTGCCTGGTGCTCTACTTCCTGATGCTCGGCATCCTGCGAGGCCTGCGCATGTTCCGCGCGATCAGTGCGATCGAGACGGTCTATCAGGTCGGATTCACGGTGGTGGCGGTGGTGATCGCCTTGTTCGGATGGAAGAGCGCTCAGGCGATGTTGATCTGTTACGCGGCCAGCGTGCTGGGGACGGTGTTGTTGTTCTCCCCTTGCCTGGTGCGGGTGATCGGTTCGGCCGCCGATCAGCCCGAGCCGCTGTCGGAATCCGGCCGGGCTCTGCTTGGGCAAATGCTTCGTTTCAGCATCTGGGCGGCGTTGGCGGCGCTCATGTGGCAGACCTTGCAGTACTATCCGGTCTGGTACTTGCACAAGGTCTGCGGCCGCGAGGGCGAGGTGACGGGCATCTTCGCGGCCATGAGACTGCTGGCCCAGGCGGTCCTGGTCATTGCTCTGGCGGTGGTGACGGTGGTTCAGACGTCGGTCACCAAGACTTGGGAGACCCAGGGGCGGGAACTGGCCGACCGGCTCTTGCTGCTGGGATTCAAGGCCACGGCCCTGGTCCTTCTGGGGCTTTCCGCAGTGCTGGCCGTCTCGGCCCGATTGCTGGTGATGATTTATCCTTCGTCGTACTCGATCGGCCAGGCCGCGATCACGCCGTCGCTGCTGAACTACGTTCTGTGGTCGTACCTGCTGTTTCAGACTATTCATTTCACCTTGATCGAGAAGACGCGACACGTCTTCGTTCCATGGTGCCTGGGGCTTCTATGTACCGTCGCGCTGAGCAAGTGGCTGGTTCAGCCCGGCTTGCCCGACGAGGCGGCCATCCTGGCGGCGGCGTGGGCCGGTGTCCTGGGCATCACGCCCGCGATGCTTGCCTGCCTGGTATTGCTCAAGCTGGAGAAGCGGCCGTTCGATTTCGGCACCTGGTTGCTGCTGGCGGCCGCCAGTGTCCTGGCCCTGCCGCTCCCGCTGATGGTGCCGGTCATGGGTCTTGTTCTCCTGTTGGCCGCCGGGACGACCGCGATTCTCAACCATGAGGAGAAACGTCAGATCCGCGATTTCCTCGCCACCGGCCACGGCACGGCAAGACAGATTCTCTCACAGCTCGTTGGATGGATGTGAGGCTGAAGAAAGGATGAAGGATGAATTGAGGCGGACTATGTGCGGGTGCCCCGTTCCTGGGTTCGCCCTGAGCGCGTCGAAAGGCTCAGCAGCAAGTGGGGGCTCATCCTAAGGCGGACCGTCTTTTTGCGGGCCGCAGGCCAAGCGCGCGTAAACCGGCAATATGCGCGCGAACCCCACAGATGTCCGGCCGTAAGGATTCAAAGGCGCATGCCCACGCAAAGCCGTGGGCATGGCACCCGGCCTTCGGGTGGAGGATTGGCGTCGTCATGAATGCCGAATGCGGAAGGGATTCCGCGAGGAGTGCGGCCCGGAAAGGATTCCGGGCCGAGCGGTTCATTTGGAGGCGCATGCCCACGCAAAGCCGTGGGCATGGCACCCGGCCTTCGGGTGGAGGAT
>DAOOIV010000054.1 GCA_035384605.1 Phycisphaerae bacterium | reverse complement strand
CGGGTACGGCTCGTGGTGGTGGACCGCCAGCGCTTCGAGGGCCGCGCGAGCACCCACCTCGGCCGCGTCGCGTGCCTCGATGACCACACGCTCCAGTTTGTTCCGTAAATCGCTTGTGAGTGTCGGCATAGGTGTAGTCCCCTCAGGAAATCACGACCGGGCCGTCCTTGAGCTTCGCCAGCAGGTCTTTCTCCGTGCCGGCCAGCCACGCCTTGACTTCGGCCTCGGTCTTGAGCGTCCCGCTGGTCAGGTGGACGCGCTGGGTCTTCGGCTCCAGCAGCTTGGCCGCAGCCATCGCGGCGCGGGCGAACTGCTGGGGCAGCGCGTCGGTCTTGGTCTTCCACGCCGGCAGGGCCGTCTGCTCCAGCGAGCGGATGAGGTCCGCTTCGGAGCCGACGGACAGCGCCGGCAGTTCGTCGATGCCCTCGTCGGCGAGTATCTGTTTCCGCTGGGCGTCCTTGAGCTTCTTCCAGTTGTCGCTGCCGGTCAGGGCGGCCATCTGCTCGTTGTAGGTCCGCTCGTACTCGCCGTGGGCCGCGGTGACGGCGGCGCGGAGCGCGTCGGCCGCGCCCTTGCGGATGTCCGGCACGGGGTCGCTGGCGTCCAGCAGCCGGCGCTCGGACTTCACGGCGTCGGCCTGTGCGCGGAGTTCGTCGGCCCCGGCCATGGCGTCGGCGTGCTTGAGCAGCGTGCAGAGCGTTTCCCAGGCGGGCTTGCGCTTGCCGGCGAGTTCCGCCAGCTTGCCCCAGTCCTTGGCCTGCTGGGCGAGCGTGTCGTGGGCCTTGAGGATTTCGGCCAGTTGCTCGACGCCGGCGTACCCGCGGAGCGTGTCGAGGTGGCCGGTGCCCGGCCGGGCCGGCATGGGCGGCTCGCCGCCGGCGCGGTCCGCCAGTTCCGCCAGGCGGACCAGGAAGACCGGGGCCTTGGCGGTTTCCTCGTTGGGCTTGCAGTCCACGCCGGCCGCCTGGAAGAGCTTGCGGAGCTTGATCTTCTCTTTGGCGTTGATCGTGGCCGTTTCGGCGCGGAAGTCGGTCACGGAAATCTTCGCCTGGTCCAACTGGCCCGGCGAAAGCGTCATGCCCTTGTGCGTGGCGCGGATGTGGCCGGTGGTGTGCAGCGTGATAAGTGCGGCGTCCACGGCGTCGCGCGGCCAGCCATAGGGGCTGGCCTCGAAGGCGTCGCGGACTTCCTTGCCGCGCTTGCCCGAGCCGACCTCGGAAAGCACGGCCGCGCAAACGGGGTGCTTCTCTGGCGCGTCGGTCCAGTCCACCGCGGACAAGGCTGCTTCGTCGCCGTTTCTGGCGCGGTTGATGACGTTGGCCCAGCGGTTATCGTCGGCGCTCTTGAAGTTGGGGAACAGCCGGTCGAGCGACGCCTGGGCGGCGGCTTCGACCTTGGCCACGAGGTTCAGTTCGTACCGCTCGCTTCCGCCGCCCTGGAAGACCTTGGCGCGGTCGATCACGTCGTTGACGATCTGGTTGCGGGACGCCTCGGCTGTCGCCATGCGCGTGGCCATGGCGTCGCGGGCCTCGCGGCCTTCGGGCGTGGTGGGCGTGCCCTTGAACTCCAGCGTGGCCTTGGCGGCCTCGTACTCGACGATGGCCTTCTGGAGGTCGTCGGCGCTGGCCTTGGGGATGTAGACGTAGATGATGGGCGAGTCGCTGCCGGCGGCGCGGGCGTCGTTGACGACGGTGCTTTCCTTCTCGCCCCAGCCGTCGCGGACCCACACGGGAATATCGGTCCCGCCGGCCGGCGGCGCTTCGCTGCCGAAATGCACCAGCAGCCGCCGCGGCTCCTTGCACTTGCCCTGTGCGAGCTTGATGCCCTTGAGCGCGTCACCGCAGGCGGCGCTGATGAGCGAGCCGCGCTTGCTGGACAGCGAGGTCAGGTCGCTGTTCAGCCGCGTTTGGCGGTTGCGGAACTCGCGGTCCCACTCGCTGCTTTCGCGGGTCTGGAGGCTGTACTCACCATCAATCTCGATCAGCAGCGCCCCCTTGTCCTGCATGGCCTTGCGGAGCCACGACGGGCGCTGCGACTCCGGCGGCGGATCGGTCAGCAGTTTCAGGACGCGCGGGATGTGCTTACGGAGTTCGGTCCCATCCTTAGCCAGGTCCGAAACCATGAGGTCGGCCAGCATTTCCGGCGTCGCTCGGACGCCGATGTTAGCCACCGGCTCCAGCGGCAGCTTGCGAATCAGGAAGATCAGGCCGCACAGCCGCTGGGCGAGCCGGCCATCTTCTGTGCCATCGTCGAGGTTGCGGATGGTCTCGTCGATCTCACGGAGCAGGATGCCGGTCTTGCGCAGGTCCGGGCTGATCTGCTCATAGATGAAGTCCGCGGCAACCACCGTGCCGAGTTCCTCCTCGGCCGTCTGGCGGACGGCTTCATGGACGATCTTGAGTTGCGTGCGAAGTTGGCTGGCCGTGCCCGGCACGTCCACCGCGCGCAGCACGTGCTCCCAGAAACGCCGGCGGACCGGCAGCAGCGGGTAGTCGTCCACGATGATATCACGGTCTTCCGCACAGGCGGCGATGCGCGTGCCGGCAAGCTGGCGGTTGATCTCCCCGGCGTGAGCGTTGAGCGTGTCTTCGATGACTTTTTTCTTGTCGGCCTTCTTCGCCAGGACCACGCGACGGGTGACAGTTTCCACGTCCGCATCAGATAATTCGACTGGGATGGTGAACCGACCGCTCAATCGCTGGAGCAGCGGAACGTTTCCGGCCAGGGCTGTCTGGCCTGCGCCGATCAGCAGCACGCGGCTGTCGAGTTGCTTGCAGAGAGCTTCGGCGACTTCCTGCACGTCGGTCGAGCGTCCCGGATCGTTGCCGATGAAAAGCTGAATTTCGTCTAGAACGATAACGGTGCAAGGGATTTGCCCATCGACCGACAGCACCTCGCGGACCAGGCGGATGAACTCATTGGTGGAGATATCTTCGACCACGGGAAACTGCGCCCGCAACGCTGCGCGGGCCGCTTTCAGGTCGGATGCGAAGCTAGGGTCGGCGTCGAGAACAGCCTTGGCAAGGATCGGGCTGACGTAGAGGTCGTGGAGTTCGCTGTAGAACTCCTTGCCGGCGGCTTTCACCGCGGCCTTCACGCGGTCAAGGAAGCCGTTCTTCTGGAGCCACATGCAGAACTGCGCCTGCGGCAGAGCCTCGGGCAGGTTCTTGGAGACAAGGATGATGCTCAGCACAGCCAGACGGACGCTCTCGCCACCGCCCGAAGGCAGCGTGCCCGACGCGGCGTGCAGCCCGCCGCAGCGTTTGCCCAGCGTGTCGAGTTCGCGCAGAAGGTCCTGCACCTCCTGCGGCAGGCGGGCCAGGCCGCGGGCGGTCGTGCCGTCGTCGAAGCGGGTGTCCACCCACAGATGGCGGAACATCTTGAGCAGGTGCGATTTGCCGCTGCCATAGAAGCCGCTCACCCACGCCGCCGGCTGCGTGGTCGAACTGACATTGCCGAGGTAGGACTCCAGGATGCGGATCAAGCCGTCCTCGTACTGGCCTTCGCACACGAAGTGCTCAAGCTCGTACCGCAGCGTTTCGATTTCCTTGACGCTTGCGGCCTCGCGCACAGCGGCAACACCGTCATTCAGCAGCTTCGATACAGCGGGATCGCGTTGGAAGAGTTGTTTGTTTTTCATCAGTCGTTTACCCCGTTATGGAGCGTGATCGGCACGGCAAGATAGTTCCAGCCGTCCCGTGCGTCCAAGAGTCGGTAGTTGTTGTCTTCGTACTCGCCGGGGAAGAACACTACCAGCCGGCCCCGAATGTCTTTGACCACTTCCTTCAGCACCAGCGATACACGGGTGAAGCCAAAGAGGCACGCGACGCCCTGAACGGCGACCACCGTGTCTTCGTCCACGCCTTCGGCCGTGAGTGCCCCGCGGAGCCGGCCGGCCGCGTACTGCACAAAGTCGCTCCGCAGCTTCATCGTCAGCGTCTCCGGCTCCTCGAAGTACACCTCGCGGTACTCGGTGTCGGCCATCCACCGCGCGAAGGTGTCGGTCAAGTCCAGCGGGCGCCACTGATGCCCGGTCGATGTTGTCGCCATCTCGAACAGTTCCAGCCGCGCCCTCAGCTTCCGCTCGTCCGTCTTCGGGTAGACGACAAAGATGGCCTTCTGGTCGCCGGAGAGGTTGCGCTGCCACGGCGCGCCGATGTGGCCACGGTATCGAGCCGCAAGTTCTTCGATTCTTCCCATTCGCCTACCGCCTTTCGTCCGGGGCAAGGAGCCGCGAGAAGGTCAAGTCAATCACGCCGCCCGACTGGCTCATGTCGAGGAAGCCCAGCCGGCGGGCGTCCATGGCGAGGTGCATCAGTTCGCCGGCCGGGGCGTCGAGCACCTGCGCCCAGAGCGACTCGAAGAGCGCCTCGCCACGCTTGCCGGCAAGGTAGCCCAGCAGAAGGGCGAAGGCCGTTGTTGCCGCCGTCGGCGTGACAGCCTGCCGGGCTTTTCGGCCGCGCCCCTTCAAGTGCCCCGATTGTGTCCAGGAGGAAGCGGCGTTCCGCACGACCTTATCGAGCGTGCTTTCGCTGAGCCGGCTGCCGACGACCCGGTTGAGCGCGTCGGTCATCTGCTGCCGCGCGAGTTCTTCGCCGGGCCGCATCCGCAGGACGGGCGGCGCGCTGGCTCGCAGCAGCGGGTCGCGTGCGAGGGCCAGCAGCATCGCGAGGATGGCTTGCCCGTCGCGGTCGGAGTACCAGCACCGCCGCATGACCCGGAACAACGGAACGTCCGGGTCGAGCGCGTACAACTCCGAAAGCCGCTGGCTTGAAAGCTTCCGCGTTGCCGCGGTGCGCTTCCCCAGGCAGTTGTCTTCGTGGATCGCCGCGAGGTAGTCGTCTCGCGTCGCGTCGGGCCGGCAGTTCGCGAGCACGGCGCGAAGCTCGTCGAGCATGATCGTCCGGCTGGTGTGCGTGCCCTTATCTCCCCACCGGAAGCCGGCGTCGCGAAGCCGTGCTTCGTCGGCCTTGCCGTGGGGTCTGAGTTCATCTGTCGTCGGTCTGGCGTCCATGGTGAAATAGTATACCATCTCGCCGGCCAGTTTGCCGGCGAAAATCCAGAAAATATTTCGCCGTCTTTGTAGTCGCCGTAACCTGTTTCCAAACAGCATGTTATGGAATCTCTATCGTGCAGGAGTTCGTGGGCTATCTCTTGCCGAGGATGGAAGCGGCTTGCTTTTGGTCCCGTACAGAGCGATCATGCTGGTGTGTTGAGAGCGTCGCGACCGGCTCGGCTGACCCCGTTCGGGGTCGGAGCCGGCGAACCATAAGGAGCCTCAGACATGGCAAACCGGAAGACGTACCACGTGACCCCCGACGGGGACGGCGGATGGCGGGTGAAGGCGGAAGGTGGTTCTCGCGCGTCGAGCACGCACGAGAACAAGACCGACGCCGTGCAGAGCGCCAAGGACTTGGCGAAGGCTCAGCCGCTCGGCCAGGTGGTCATCCACCGCACGGATGGCCAGATTCAGACCGAGCACACCTACGGCAAGGACCCGCACCCGCCGAAGGGGTGAGGTCCGTTGGCCGTTCGAGGCTGAGAAGACAACCTCCGGGCTTTCGGCCCGGAGGTCGCGGGTTCGTCGGGTTCGTGGCAAGCTCGGTATCCGCCGCGTTTTACGCCGCCGGCCGGAACTTCTGCCAGAAGGCTTCCCTCATTGCGTGAAGCGGTAGCGATCGCGTCCCCGCTAGTTGACGTGTCATAGCGAAATGCACCAACCTACGGGTTCACGACAACGCCGATGCGGAGACGCGTCGGCGTTTCGCGTTCCAACGCCGTTTGCCCCAATGGGTCAGCGTCGACCATCGCATTGCCTTTGAACGCCTCGTAGAAATTCGGGCCGTCGATGAAACCGAGGGGGGTCTCGTTGGAGCCAGCGGCCGTGTTTGAGGTCGTAGTGGCGGGCGCGGGCGAAGAGGAGGGTCTTACCGTCGGCCAGGACATCGATCATCAGGCCGTGCATGGTGAAACTGCCGGAGGCCGGCAGAGCGGTCCCCATGCACGCCGGGGCGATGGGCATGTACGAACCACTGAAGCAGCCCTGGAACTCGCCGAAGTCCTCCTGGTCAACGTCGTTATCGTGGTCGAAGTCCTTGTCCTCGCAGCCCAGGACCGGCGGGCCTTCCGGGCCGGTTATGCAAGGCTGGAGGCGCAGGAAGTCCGCCCTGTCCACGTCGTGGTCGTGATCGAGATCATACGGCGACCACGTGGCACCGCTGCCCGCGAAATCGCCCATCGATGAGTAGTTCAGCCCGTTGATCGACGATCCGTCGGCGTTGCCCTTGACACGCGACAGCGTTCGTGCGGTATCCTACCTCCCATGGGTATCGGCTATGCCTATATCTTGCGATGCAATGACGATCGTTATTACTACGGCAGCACGAACGATCTGCTCCAGCGTCTTCGATGCCATCGTTGTGCCCTGGTGAAGTCCACCAGATGGCGCCTGCCGGTACGGCTGGTTTGGTACGAGCAGCATGAGACGCTGGAGCGGGCCAGGCAAAGGGAATACTCATTCAAGAACGGTCGGACCCGTCGGAAAGCGATTGAGCATCTGATTGCGACATTTCCGCCCGACAAGCTGACTCCCTTTGCCTGACCGTCGCGAGTCAAGGGTTGCCCCGGCCGATCACGTTGAACTGACGCCCGAGCAGGTAATATTCCCACCGGCCGGTGGGGGCGGCGTAGCTGGCGATCTGCTCGTCGACGTACTGGCAGCCGGGGATGTGAAAACGCAGCCGGGCATCCGCGGCTCGTACTCGGCCATCGACGTTACGCTCCGTTGAAACCCCCGTCCCGGAACACTCCGCGTGTTATCCCTTCTTGCCGAGCATGGGAGACGTTCTGCGCGGGGCCTGCCCCAACAGGCCGTGACCACACTGACAGGGAACGAGAACCCCGGAAATGCGAAACGAACCCATCACCACAATCAGAAACGTCTGGGTCCGCCGACGAGCCGTCACCCCCCTCGCCTGCCTGACCACCGCCGATGGCTCTCCGCGCCAAAGGAACCCAAGCATCGGCCAGATGGGCAGGATAGGAAAGAACTATGGGGCACAACGTGTTATGATTCAACAAGATGTTGCCGGAACCTTATGGCTGAACATCTGTGCGGGTTGCGCGCATGTTTCTCGATCGCTGTGCGCTCGGGTTCCAGCCCGCAGAAAGGCGCTCCTCCTCAGGCTCTCAAACGCGCTGCTTGGCATCGAGGCAAGAGCATCAAACACAATGACCAGCGCAGGCCCGCCGGACGGCCAACACCATCCAGATGGTGCGCACTGGCTAGGGCCCGGACACGTGGACATCCCCGGAGCAGTCCCTGCTCGACACGCTCTATCGTTTCCGGAGCACTCATCCTGTTATCCTCCTGACCGAAACGGGGGACAATTCGTTCGACCCGCTGTTGGCTCCCGGACCTGCAGCCCGGCGCCGGCAACGTCTCCCGCGATCATTGACAAGTGCATCAGACAAGACCGGCGAGATCCGCGACGAACCCCTGAATCCCGACTCGCTGGGACAAAGCCGTCGCCTGATCGTTCTTGCCCGGACCGCGCCTGTATGTTCGGCAACGGTGCCGAGGAATGTATAAGTGTGCTTCCTGCGAACTTATAAGAACCAGTTCTTGTGTGTAGGAAAGGGAATGCTAGAAGTATTATTAGAGGTAGTCAGAGGCGGACAGACGGATAGGCGTCCGATCGTCGCCAAACGGCCCGCTCCCGATCGAGAAACGGCCGATAACCTTGCATCGGAACCTAACACCCGGATGTCTGTGCGGCTTGTGGGTAGGTTTCCGGATCGCGGTGCGCTTGGGTTGCGGCCCGCAGAAAGGCGGTCCTTCATGGAAAGCGTCAAGCCGGCCGGATCTCCCGGATCCCGGTGCGTGACAGTTTGGGTGGACATGCCGACCGGTCCAGGTTGGGCGATTAACCTCCTTCAGGGGGGGCCTGCCACAGGTGGGCTGATAGGCTGGCCGTGATGTGGCCGGCTGGTGGTCGCCCGCGGTTCTTCTTCCTTTCTATGGTCTCAGCCCGTTTCAACGGGCCTAACTGACAAGGACAGGCCCGTTAAAACGGCCTCGGTGGGATAACACAGTGAAGGAGGAATTAGCCGACCGTGAGCCAGTCATCAAACGACCGGCCTGTTTGCCCTTCGGGAAAGACCGCTGAAGCGGTCTGCTTTCGGCTTGCGTGCACCACAACCGGGTCAGCCGCCAGGACTGCCGCCGCTTCTGTCACGGATCTCCCGGATCCTGTGCGAGGAGTCTTTGCAAGGCAGACGCTCCCTTCCCGCCGCGCTCTGACGCCCGGTCATGGCCGCTGGTCGACCATCGCAGGAGACACGGGATGCAAATTCATGCCGACTCCGCTGGGTCCTTGTTAGCTGCTGACAATACCGTGTCGAATGGCAAACTTGGTAAGGTCGGAGTTATTGCGCAGATCGAGTTTGCTGAGAATGTTGAGGCGATGCGCGTCGACGGTCTTCACGCTCAGGCCTAGATTCGCAGCGATCTCACGGTTCGTCTGGCCCGACGCCAGGAGACGCAGGACCTGGAATTCGCGGTCCGAGATGGCATCGACAGGGTCCGGCGCCTGTCCGTTCACATAACGCATCGCCAGCGCCTCGCGCAGAGACGAAGAGATAAACCGTTTCCCCTCGTACACACTGCGGATGGCGTCAACGAGCTCCGATGGCGCGGCGTCTTTGACGACGTAGCCGCTGGCTCCGCTGCGAAGCAACCGAGCCGCAAAGTGTTCGTCGGCGTACATGGTGAGCACCAGGACACGCGTCTTCGACTTCCGGTTCCTCGTCAACTGTTTGGTGGCCTCAATGCCGTCTGTCCCGGGCATCGCTACGTCCATGAGCACGACATCCGGTTGCGTTTCGCGAGTCTTGGCAACTGTCTCCTTGCCTTCGGCGGCCTCGCCGACAACCTTGAAATCAGGCTGCTCCTCGAGCATTCTCTTGATACCTTTGCGAACCAGGGTGTGATCGTCGGCGATCAGGATCTTAATCATATTCTCCGGCCCTCTGCATGGGAGCACGTTGGAAACCGAGTCGCCGCGCCGGGTGATTTCGCCGCAGGCAAGAAGAGCGATTTCACCGGCACGCTCCTCAAACAATACTAGCATAACATCTCGATCGCAGACTTCAAAGATCAAGGCCCCGGATGCCTTGGCCTCGCCCGACCGGCCGGTTCAACGCGTCACAACCCGTCGGATTGTCCGGCTCCGCTTGCCCGTCAAGCGGTCTGACCAAGGCAGAATATGGTTGCATTCGAGTCAGAGTAGGGGGGAATAGGAATCGAGCCTACGGGTATGACAGTTGGTTAGAGGATTGGCTCAATCGTCCTCGTTTTCTCCTGGATAAGAAATATGCCTATCTTCGCATAGGCCGAACACGGATCGTCCCGCCCTCGGCGCGTGCGTCGCGCCTCTCAATCTGAGTGTGACGGTGCCTCGTATGTCCGAGGGACCAGAGGTTCCGGGCTGACGCACGGGCGGAACATGCGGGCTGGCCCGTGTTTGACCGCTCGCCTGTTACTGTCAGTTGGCACAGTCGGCGTCCGGCGGGAGGTTCTCGCCGCTGTAGCACCGCTGGAAAACGCCGAAGTCGGCCTGATCGACGTCTCCGTCCCCGTCCAGATCCTTCCCATTGCAGCCGGTCCCGGTTGGCACACCGGGTCCTGAGCTGCATGCGGCGAACAGGTCGTAGTCGGCCTGATCGACGTCGCAGTCCTCATCGAAGTCGGCGGTTACCATCGGCCTGAGCGCCAAAACGGCCTCGTTCGACGTCGCGGTGCCGCAGCCTGCGGTCACAAGGCAGCGGTAGGTCCCAATATCGCTGCTGTCGACGTTCAGTACCGTGAGCGCGGGGCTTGTGACACCCGAGTAGTGTCCACCCTCGGTGAGCTTGACGCTGTTCTTCTGCCATTCGTAGGAAACCGTGCCGTCACCGGTTGCGACCACGGCGAACTGAACGCCCGTTGCCGAGCCGGGGCAAACGGTTTGCGACTCCGGATGCTGAGTGATGCTCGTCGCGGCCTTCAGCGTCAGTCCGGCCTCATTTGATGTCGCGCTGCCCGAAATGTTTGTTACCACGCATCGGTAGTTCGCCACGTCGGCGACGTCCGCGCTCAATACCTTCAGAGTTGCGGTCGTCACGTCCGAGTAATGTCCGCCGTTGGTCAGGTTGACGCCGTTCTTCTGCCACCGGTAGGCGAGTGTGCCGCCACCAGAGGCCGCCACGGTAAAGGTGGCCGTGGCGCCCGGACAGACGCTTTGAACCGCCGGATGCTGATCGATGACCGGCGGGCTTGCCACGTAAACCCATTTCACCGCGTCGGCGTACATGCTCCCGCTGGCATCAATATTGAGGTTGTTGACGTCCACGCTTCCAACGTCGCTGCCGGCGCCAAATGTGTAGACGCCGAGCGATACCCACGTATTCGCGGTGGCGGCTTGATCGACGTTGACGTCGGTGGTCCCGCCCGCGTGCACGATCCGGTGGAGGATGGGAGTGCGACGATTCGCGTTCGCGCCCCATGTGACCGAGACTTCGTACGTGCCGGCGGCAGGCAGGTCTGCGCCAAAGATGGCATGCTTCTCGCCGGCAACCGAACGGTAGGTGCTGCCGTAGCGCGATCCTATGCCCGCCGTGACGCCTGCTGCGGTGCTCTTGCCGCCGCTGTTGGCCCACCCTCCGGTCTCCGAGTACTTGGCGTAGTTCTGGCCTCCGGAGCGGCTCTCAACCATGAAGATCGGAGCAGTGACGGTCAAAGTGGCTGCGTTTGAGGTCGCGCTGCCCAGGGCATTTGTCACAACGCAGCGATAAACGCCCTGATCGGGAACGTCGACGCCGGTTAGCTGAAGCGTGGCCGAGTTGGCCCCGGAGATCTTGCCGCCGTCACTCAGGTCCACGGTATCCTTTTGCCACTGGTAGTAGAGAGGACTGTCACCTGTGGCCTGCACAGTAAAGGCGGCGACAGTACCCAGAGGCACGGTCTGATCTGCCGGGTGTTGGACAATACTGGGAGGCTGGGGCCCGGACGTGCCCACCTCGACCTGCTTGCTGCAGGTAGCACCAAACCAGGTCACGCCGTCTCGCACCATTCGCCAGTCGGTGATGTACGTGCCCGGAGCGGCCGGGGCGGTCATGGTGAAACTGAACGTGTACGTCTGGCCGGGACCGACTTCCCCGGAGATGTTCACGCGGTTAAAGGCGGTGAATGGGTCGCTGTCCCCCACGGCGCCGAGGCGAAAACTCCTCGCCTCCGACCAGACCACGCCGCGGTTGCGGAAGGTGATACTGACGCCGTACGACTGACTCGGGTTCATGATGGCCGGGATGGTGTCGCTCACGTACTCGTCGGAGTAACAGTCCCACGTCGGGCTTGCGCCGAAATACTGGCAGACTCCCTTGTACAGTCCCCACTCGGCTACCGAACGGAAGAAGTTGTCCGTCAGGTACAGGGCGTCTCTGGTACAGTTGTCGTGAAAGGCGAGCTCGATCAGGCATGCCGGGCGGTTGGGGATGCGGATCTCGCCGAAGCCGCCCTTTGCGTCGAGCACGCCGCGGTTGTACCAGTCGGCGATACCATAGATGTTCTTGATCGCGTCGCAGACGTTGCTCTGGACTCTCTGGGCCAGAATGTAGCTGTTGGCCTCGTGCTCCGGATGCTCCATGGCCGTGTCGCGATACGTGACGGTGCCGGAGGCCGTGCCATCAAAAGCGTTGGTGTGATGAGCGATGTAAATGTCGGACCCGCGGTAATCGGCGAAGAGCGGCCTGGCGCGAATGTCGTCATTGTAATCTGTGGTCGAGCTGTCCCAGATCGATGAGGGTAAGCCGTTGGCCTGCAGCCAATATCGTGCGGCCATCTTCCACCACGGCAGACCCGTGGCCGAGTGACAGCAGTTGCTTTCGTTCATCTCGCGCGGGACATGGACCGTCGCGCCGTCCTGGACCAGGTACTGATAGAGAAACTGGCACAGGCGAATGCTGTTGGTGTCCTCGAGCACGGCCTCCCCAAAGCCGCAGGGATCACCTCGTTGCCATATCCAGCCGTAGTCGTCGTGCCAGTAGCGTCCGTGCGACGGTCCGATGGTGATGTTCCGGCCGCTGAGCGCCGTGCCGTTCAGCAAGCTCTGCTCTGGTTCGGGCTCCATCATGCTCAATCGCATCGGTTGGCTCATCGTCTCGGGCATCGATTCGATTTCGGGGGCGGGCGGGAGATAGGAGGCGAGCAACTGGCCCTGGCAGGTCAGGTGGATGCTCAAAACGTCCGGGAATGCCCATAGCGTTGCGCGGAACTGGTCGAAGATACCCAAGAGCGTGGACTCATCGAGGTCCTGCAAAACTTCAGGTGAGAGGTCCACGATGACCCCGTCGTCCGAAAGACGAATGTTGACGACCTTCGTGCCCGAGGGAATCCATGAAGTGAATCCTGCGGCGCCTTCCTGCGCGGTTGGGCCCGCCACCAGCTCGAGGATGGCTGTTTGAATGGCCGGCGTACTCGGACTTGCCGTGCGATGCACCGCCCCGAGAGCGCCTTGTCTCACAAAACAGACGTTGATCGTCTGCGTATCCGACGCAGCGGCGCCGGCCGCCAGGTACACCATCATGTTGACGCCTGATATCCACGCAGAGCAGAGCTTCTTTGCCACTGCATATACCTCCGGATAGGTTGAAATGCGGTCAAAACCGCAGGACCGAGCGATCCCCACATCCGTCTACCATTCTAGCAGAACCGCAACCGGCCGTCCAGAGGCCCAATGAGTTCGTGCGGCACGGGTGGTTACTGTTGTTCGCCTATCGACACCTCCGGCTTGTCTGCAGCGCCCAACACGAAACGAGGCGGGCAGCCGTTTATGGCTGCCCGCCCCTGGGATGATCAGCGTTTCGGATTGTGCCTGCCCCGTACTCTCTACAATTCCCACCCTTTGCGATACTCGCGCTTGAGGAAGGCATTTGCGGCCGGAATGTTGGTGATCTTCATGTTCGGTCCATCCCACTCAATGTGCTTGTGACTCACCTTCTTCTTCTTGCCGTCCGGTTGTTCCACCTCGACTTCCATGCCAGGCGCCACCCGCATCGCCACACAGCCCAGCACCACCGTTTCGGTCAGCGGGCCGGCATAGGAGAAGTTCGACATCGCCAGTTCGGGCTTGTTTTCGCGGATGGCGTTGAACCACTCCTCCTTGTGGCCGGGGGAGCGGGGCAGAATCTGGTCTACCTTGACCTCGTCGCGTTTTTGACCTTCGGGCAGAAGCACCCAGTCCTCGCCGTAGTCGTTCGGCGAGAACAGCGTGGCCTTCTCGCCGATCAAAATCGATCCGCTACCGGGAATGTCGCGGCCGTGGGCCAGTTCCTTCAGCTTCTTGTTGACCCAGGCGGGCTTGTCGTTCCCCCCATCGTACCAGGTCCACTTGAGAGGGGGCATGTTCCCGCGAGCCGGGAACTCGTAGCGGATCACGCTCCACATGGGGAACGTTTCCGGATTGTATTCGGACATTTCCGCCTCAACCCGGGTGGGATAACCAAGTTTGCAGGCCATGAAGGCCATGTTCGCCGTATGGCAGGCCATGTCGCCAAGTGCGCCCGTGCCCCAGTCCCACCAGCCGCGCCAGTTGAAGGGCTGGTACTGCGGTTGATATGGCCGATACGGAGCTGTCCCGATCCACAAGTCCCAATCCACGTCGTGCGGCTCAGGGTGCGGTTTCTCTTTCTCTCCTGTCTCCTTCTTCACCACTCGAAGCCCTGCATCCCCATGCATCGCATAGCGGACGTCCACCAGATCAAGGACGGCGCCGGTACCCTGTGGCCACACGGGCCGGTTGGTCCACACGTGCACCTCGCGCACCGCTCCCAGCATGCCCGACCAGACAACCTCGACAGCCTTGCGAAGCCCGGCCGATGACGTCCCCTGATTACCCATCTGAGTACACAGCTTGCCGCCGCCCTTGGCTTTCAGTTCCTTGGCCATCCGAGTCAGTTCGCGGGCCTCCCACACGTCGTGGCACAACGGCTTCTGCACGAAGCAGTGAATGCCGAGTTTCATCGCCATCATCGCGGCGTGCGCGTGAGTGTGATCGGGTGTGGAAATGGTGACCGCGTCGATCTTGTCGCCCATCTCATCGAACATCTTTCGGTAGTCGGCGTACCCCTTGGCGTCGGGAAACTTGTCCAGCTTGCTCTCCAGGGCGCTGGGGCGAACGTCGCACAGGGCCACGATGTTCTGGCTGGCAACACTGTCGGTATCGCCGCTGCCCATGCCCCCCGTTCCGATGCAGGCGATGTTCAGCTTCTCATTGGGCGACTTGCTTTGGGCTCTGGCGCTCCGGGTGGCAACCCAGAAACCGGCGCCCGCCAAGGCGCTGCTCTTGAGGAAATCACGACGATTGGTTTTCTGACTCATTACCGTTCTCCTTTGACGATCATGTGTGGTTGCTCGACCCCCAAGGCAGGGCCGAAAGCCTTTGTCATAACTCCGCGACTTCTGGCACTCTGCTTCATGCATTGCCGACCGAATAGGGCACCGCCATGGCCCACCGAATGAGCCAACAGACTACCAGCGCGCGGTCTCGCACGCAAAGCGTCGAGGTTGTGCGGCTCCCGCCCAGGAACGTCGTTTGACCCGACAAGGCGGCAGCGAGGGTTGAACTGGAACCACACGGCCGAGTGTCTGTGCGGCTTGCGCGGATGTTTTCGGATCGTGGTGCGCTTGGCTTGCGGCCTGCGAAAAGACGGTCCGCCTTAGCCCTTTGGGCGGCGAAGCAGCAGCGAGCCGATGGCCCCAAGTAAGGCGACACCCGCGGCCAGCAGGAACGCCGAGGAAAGAGACTTGTTGGCGTCTGCATCCGCGAGAGCACCTGCCGCAATGGGCCCCGCGGCCTGGCCGATGCCGAAGAAGAGGGTGATAAACCCCAGCCCCGCAGGTGCCAACCTCGGTCCCAGGACATCTCCACAGATGGCGGCCATGATGGCCGGGATCGTCCACGGTGAAAGGCCGAACAGGATCGCAGATATCGTGAACCCGGCCGGCGACGGCCACAGGGCGAACAGCGCGAAGGCTATGGCATGGATCAGATACACAATAACCAGCGCACCCTTGCGCCCGATGATGTCGGAGATCCACCCAAGAATCAGACCACAGGGTAAGCTTACCCAGCCCACGAGCATGAACAGCGCACCGGCAGCTTCTTTGGTATAGCCGCCCTCCGCGATCAGATACTTGGTGAAAAAGGTCATGTAGATCATGTACGAGAAACCAAAGGCAATGTAGATCAACCCGACATGCCACACGACTCCTGACCCGTAGACCCGGCCCCAACGGAGTCCGCCCTGAGCAGCGACGCCGGGCTCGTCGTCTTCAGCAGCTCCCAACGGGTGCAGGCCGATGTCGGCAGGGCGATTACGCAAAACGGCCCATGAAAGAACGGCCAAACCGAAGGTCACTGCTGCGAATAGAAACCAGCAGATTCTCCAGCCGTTTTCCTCGTCGGCGGCCAATACCCGAGGTACCAGGGGACCGAGTACGATGAGTGCCAGCGAGGAACCTGTCACGCCTATGCCGGCGGCGAGGCCGCGGCGTCGCTGCGCAAACCACGCCGAAAGGAGCGCCATCACCGGCACGTTGCTGGCGCCGCTGCCCAAGCCGGTGAGCACCCTCCAGATCATGGCCTCGCCAAAACTGGCTGCTGAACCGGTCAGCGCCATGCCGAGAGCGGCCACCGACAGCCCGATGGTGATGACGATCCTTGGACCGTAGCGGCTTGCCAAGACGCCCCCCGTGACCGCCAGCGCCAAGTAGGCGGCAAGGTTGGCCGTCGCCAGGCCGCCGGCCTTGGTGTTATCCATCGTCAAGGCCGTCTGCATCGAAGGCAGCAGCATCGTGTAGCCGAACCGAGCCAGCCCCAGTGAGCCGACGACCACAAGTGTCCCGACGGCCAGGACGATCCACGCGTAGTGGAGTGCGGGACGCTGAATTGGGTTGTCCGCCTGATTCATTCGGGGTGCCGGGTAATTCTCGGCCTCGCGTCGTCTTTGAGTCGCGGCGTAGTGTAATCAGGGTCGGACGAGAACTCCAATCGGAATCAGGCTTGGGGTGCTCCGGCGGGAATGCGCCTCGCCTGCTCCGCCTGCGGCTTCGCACGGGTTGCCCCCGCAAGCCTCGGGCAGTCGTTCGTTGAGCTGATGTAGGCCCTGGGGCTGACCGATCGCACCCCACTTCGCGGCGGCTCGTCTGGAGTCTGTCGGGCCGCTCTCCAAAGCATAACGGGTGGGTGGTGTTTTCTTGCCCGCGTCGTTATAATGCTCTCCAGTCTGTTTGTACGATTTCGCGGGTCGGCCGAGCGAGACCGCCGGGAAACCGGCCGGGCACCGGACGAAGCATGAGACGCGGCCGATACCGCGTCGTCAGGCAGAACCGACTCTGGCGCGGGTTGGCCTGCTTGGATACAAGGAGCGCCCGAGGCGTCTCGCCGTAGTCATGAGTAAGACTATTGCCGCCAAGTTCCTGCGGAACGAAGGCACGGATGTCTTCAACGGTAACGAACTCCTCGTCAAAGGGGCGTTGGAGACGGCCGGCGGCGTGCATCTCCTGACGGGTTATCCCGGTTCCCCGGTTTCAGCCTTCTTTGACGTAATCGCCGCCTGCGCGTCGCTTTTTCGGGAACGCGGTATCGAGGGCCGCATCTCGAACAACGAAGCTCACTCGGTCGCCGCCGTCAACGGCTCGCAGATGGCCCCGTTGAGGGCCATGGCAGTCATGAAAAGCGTGGGCCTGCACGTCGCCAGCGATGCCTTGGCCCTGGGCAATCTGGCCGGCCCGCATCCCCACGGCGGAGCAGTCATTGTGGTCGGTGATGATCCGTGGAGCGAAAGCACCCAGGTGCCTGCCGACTCCAGGTTTCTCTTCCGCCATCTGTTCGTCCCGGTCATCGAGCCCAGCACGCCCCAGGAGGTCAAGGATTACGTCGGGGCTGCGTTCGAGCTTTCTCGGTCAAGTGGGCTCTACCTCGGATACGTGATCACCACCATGTTGGCCGACGGCGGCGGCACGGTCACCTGTGGACCGAACCATTATCCGCTGGCCAACACGGCGCATCGGATCGATCTCGACACCTTTTCGTTGGACTTGGAAAACCGAGTTCTGCTGCCACCGCGGACCGGCCGTCGGGAAGTCTCTTTCGCGGATCGGTATGAACGGCTTGCTCAGGCGGTTCGGCAACTGGAGCTGAACCGGTTCTTGGACGTGCCCGGTAGCGACGAGTTGCTCCTTGTCACCAGCGGCATGGCGTTTCAATACGTGCAACAGGCGCTCGAGGATCTGGGCCTCGATGGGCGGATCCCGATTCTCAAACTGGCCGTCACTTGGCCTCTCGATCGGCGGGAGATCGAGCCGCTTCTGCGGCGATTCGGCCACGTGGTCGTCGTTGAAGAGCGACGGGCGTTCATCGAGGAACAGCTTTCCCAGTTGGCTCTCGGCCTCGCCCAGAATGGGGCGGGCAGGGTGGCAAGTGTTTGGGGCAAGCTCTTCCCTGGTCCAAGTCCGGGTTTTCGGACGACGTTGGGGCTTAATGTCTCGATGGTCACCGAACGACTGGGAAGCCTGCTGAGGGCGATCGAGTCACCGTTCGCCGCAGAGGCATCCAGGCGAATCGAGCGGGAGTTGCGTTTCCACAGCCAGACGGTCAGGGAAAAACTCAACATCCCGCCTCGCACGCCGACGTTCTGTCCGGGTTGTCCCCACCGCGACTCGGCCAACGTCCTGCTGCAGATCAAGGAGCAGTTCAACGACGAGGCCTACATGCGAAAGCATCACGGCTGCGGGGCGATCGACCTGGTTTTCCACGGCGACACCGGCTGCTACACGATGCTGATGTTCGAGCCCAACGCTCCGCTGATGCACAATTACTCTGGCATGGGCCTCGGCGGTGCGACCGGCAGCGGCATTGATCCCTTTATCCGCAACAAGCAGGTCGTGTTCATGGGCGACTCGACCTTTTTCCATTCCGGGGCAACCGCGATCAGCAACTCGATTGCCAACCGGCAGGACATCACCTACGTCATCCTGGCCAACGGTACGACGGCCATGACCGGTCACCAGCCTCTGCCCACCGCGGAAACCGACCTGCTGCAGCGTCCGGTCCCCGTCCAGCAGATAGACGCCGTGGTCCGCGGCTTTACCGGGGGGCGTTGTACGGTGATTCGTACCGACCCCGGGGATCGCGACAACTACAAAGAGCTGCTCGAACGGACCATTCTGGCCGACGGCGTCAAGGTCGTCATCGCCGACAAGGAATGCGGGATCACCGCGCAGCGCCGCCGGATGAAGCTGGAGCGGGCCGAGCAGAACCGCAAGGGCTTTGTCCGCCGGAAGGTGTACATGAATGTCACGCCGGAAGTCTGCGAATACTGCCTCGAATGTACGAGCAGGACGGGCTGCCCCGGGCTGACCATCGAACCCACGGATTACGGTCCGAAAGTCGCGACTGATCTGTCATGGTGCGTCAATGATGGCGCGTGCGCCAAGCTGGCTGTATGTCCTGCGTTTGAGGAGGTCGTCGTGACCCGCCGCAAGCCGCCGACCCCTCGCGGGCACAAGATCATGCTGGCCGATATTCCCGAGCCGGTCCCCCAGTTCAAGGGTGACGTCTGGCGAGCCTGGATCGCCGGCGTCGGCGGCATGGGCATCGGCACGGCCACGGCCGTCCTCGTACATGCAGCTCAGCACGAGGGTTACAGCGTGCAGTTCAGCGACAAGAAGGGTCTGGCCATCCGAAACGGCGGCGTCTATTCGCAGCTGACCCTGAGCCGCAACGGCCGGACGGCCGGCATGACCCTCGGATACGGCAAGGCGGATCTGCTGCTGGGGATGGATCTCCTTGAGGCGGTCAGAGCGATCGACCCGGAGGCGCCGTTCCAGGTCGCTTCGCCCGAACGCACGGCAGTGGTGGTGAATTGTGACACTGCGCCGACAATTCGCACGCTGTTGGGCCGTGATGCCGCCGCGGCGGATGAATGGGAGGCCGCGCTGCGGCGTGCTGCCCGGCCGGGCCAGTACTTTTCAGCACGGGTGGCTGCGCTCTGCGAACGAATCTTCGGCACGAAACTCTACGTCAACCTGACCATGCTGGGGATTGCCTGTCAACGAGGCTTGATCCCCTTGTCGCTGGAGGCTATTCAGGCCGGCATTCGCAAAACGATCACGGTGGACGTCGAGAAGAACCTGAGGGCCTTCGAGGTCGGACGCAAACTGGTCAGTCATCCCGAGCTTTTCGGCGAGATTTTCGGCGATACCGAGGACGGCCGATCGCTGGCTCGCACCGTTCGAGCCAAGGCCGCTTATCTCAATATGCGACAGATGGGATCGCGCCGAGCGCTGCGGACCGAGCAACTCGGAAGCGGCGCGAAACGGCGATTGGCCGACACGCCCCTGGCCCGGACTTACAAACACATGGTCTATACGACACTACGGGCCTGCCGCGAACTGGATCGGAGAACGATGCGCGACATCGCGGTGCGCATCTATGATTTGATCCAATGGGGTGGGGTCCGATACGCCCGCCGCTACGTCCAGCGAATCCGTCGGGTCTTCCTGGCCGACCACGAGCAGTTCGAATTCTCTGCGACGCGGGCCGTTGTTCACAATCTGGCCCGACTGATGCTGATCAAGGACGAGTTCTACGTTGCTTATCTGTTGACCAGTTATGAGAAGCTCCGCCGCGACCGGCAACGATTCAACGTCAACCCGGCCATTGGCGATCGGATCCGCTATCGGCGAGTGTTTCACCCGAGAATCATGGGCCGCCGTGTCGATATTCGCCTGCCGCACTGGTGCTTGTACGCAATGCGAAGTCTGCGCTTCCTGCGCAAGCCGATGTTTTGGTATCGCCTCCGCGAGCGCCGGTTCCTGCGTTGGTACGAGGAGATCGTCGACGGCTTCTGCTCGGCGGATGAGTCGCGTTATGAGCAGTACGTGGAGCTTCTTCGGTTACCGGACACGGTCCGCGGTTATGCCGAGATTCGCTGGCCAAGGATGAAGCAGGCCCGTGACCGCGCCGCCCAGATCCTTGCCAGATCCGTTTCCAGCTCGATCGAGGCGAAGTCCGTTTGAGGATCGGGCTTTCGTTCCTCTCTCAGAGCACCACCACCTTCTCGGAGAGAACCAGCGGATCAGGAAGCTTGGCCTGCAGGAATCCCGCCGCCCGGTTGTGGCAGGCCAGGCATCGGTCACAGGGCCTGTCATTATTGGCGTAGCAGCTCCAGGTCAGTTTGAAGGGAACCTCGAGCCGCATGCCCAGTCGAACGACTTCCGGGCGCGTCATCTCAAGCAGGGGGGCCTCGACAACCAGTTCCTGACCGGCCGGGATGGCGTACTTGAGCATCAGGTTGAAGGTCTGAATGAACTCAATGCGATGATCGGGATAGAGCTCGGAAATCGCCGGACCGGGGACACCGTGATCTTCACTGACGCCGATCACAAGGCGGCGGGCACCGATTGAACCGGCCCAGGACGCCGCCGCGCTCAACATGGTCGGGAGTAGAGCAAACGCGAAGGTGGCCGGTGTGCCTTTCTCCAGGGCGGCTGCATCCTCAATGGCCAGACGCCTGCTGGCGCGAGCATTTCCGCCCCAAGTGGACAGGGCGGGCATCTCGACCAGCATCGTGTTCTCAATCCCCATGGCGCTGGCGGTCTGCTGAAAGGCAATCGCTTCGCGCTCGGCAGCTCGATGCCCCCAGTTGATGTGGAAAAGGTGAGGCTCATACTGTTCACGCGTGACCGCGATGGCCACCGTGCTGTTGACACCCCCGCTGGCGAGCACAACGGCCTTCTCCATGCGCGAAATCCTCCCGGTCAGGTTTCATCGGCCAACGCAAGAGGCTTCATCAGCAGCCGAGGGGTTCTCGGACCTTGCGTCTGGACAATCAGCCGGCCAAGGCTGAGAATGGTGCGGCGTGGCTCCGTGCCGGGGGTTCGTCGAAAGGGGCAAACGGAGGCCAGACCAGCGGCGAAATCCTGATGCGCCAGTCGCAGATTGCCTGCGTTCGTGTTTTCCCGTTATCCATTCCCTTGCGGCATGCTTTCAGCCATGCCGCGCACAGCCGCGTTCACGCCGACCCTATCATAGTGCAAATCGAGCTGGGCGGCGGAACGATGGGATATGGCGAGACGTTGCCTCGACCCTATGTGACACGAGAGAACGCGGAATCCGTCCTGACGACGATCCGCGGGCCGCTGACCGCCGAGCTGCTTACCTTCCGTCCCTCAAGTTTCGCAGAGGCACTTGAGCGTATCGACGCGCTGCCGTTCCTCGATGACGAGGGACGGCTGATATGCGCCGCTCGAGCAGGCGTCGAGTTGGCCCTTCTGGATGTCTACAGCCGATTCTTCGACCGGGACATCGCTGAAGTGGCCGGCTGGCTGGGGCTGCCCGGTCTGGGGAGCCCCGGAAGTGCGCGTCGTGTCCGCTACAGCGGCGTCCTCTCCGGTGACGACATCGTCCGGTTGCGTCGATCGGTTCGCAAGATGCGCTTGTTCGGTTTGCGGGATTTCAAGCTCAAGGTCGGCTATGAGGACGATGTGGAGCGGGTATCGGCGGTCGCGAACTCCCTGCGCCGGGCCCTGAGGAACGGGGCAACGCTTCGGCTGGATGCCAATGGTTCCTGGTCGATCGAACGGGCGATCGAGATTTGCAAGGCGTTGCGGAGTCACCCCATTGCCTGCATCGAACAGCCTCTCGCGCCGGGATGCGAGGAGCAGCTCATTCGGCTGAAGAACGATACCCGGTCACCCATCATGCACGACGAGTCGCTCGTGACGCAGGCCGACGCGGAGCGACTGCACCGCATGGGCATCGCCGACGCGTTCAACATTCGGCTCAGCAAGAACGGAGGGTTTCTGCCCTCGTTGCGGTTGGCTCACTGGGCGGGCAGGCATGGGATTCGACATCAACTGGGATGCATGGTGGGCGAGACAAGCGTTTTGTCGGCCGCCGGCCGGAAATACCTCGAGTGCGTGCCGGGTGTGTGGTTCGCTGAAGGCAGCTACGGGCGGTTTCTGCTGCGTGGAGACGTCGTCAAGAAGCCGATCCGCTTCGGCTTTGGCGGACGATTCCAGACCTTGTCAGGACCGGGATGGGGCGTCGAGGTCGATCCAGACTTGTTGCGACGATATGCCGCCGGAGCCGTTGCCGAGATCTTTCTCTAGCGGCCCTTGTCAAGCCGAGCTGCGCCCGCCCGGGACCAGATCGGTTCCGAGGACGGTTTGCTCTGAGCCTCTTCCTCGGCTAGGCTACTGTCTTCCGAGCCTTCCGAAACAGGTGAGGACGCACGATGTCATCTGCAGCAGTCTTCTGGGATCGGGACGGAACTCTGATCGAAGACCCGGGTTATATCAGCAGCCGTGACCAGGTTCGGTTGCTGCCCGGGGCTGCTGAAGCTCTTAAACGTGTCTCCGCCGCCGGTTTCGAGAACATCATTGCCACCAACCAGTCCGGTATCGCCCGCGGCTTCCTGGATGAGTCGATCCTGGAGAGCGTCCATCAGCGGTTGCGGGATCTTCTGGCGGCCGAAGGGGCTGCTATCGATGCCATCTACTACTGTCCCTACCTGCCGGGCGAGGAGGCCGTGGTCGAAGCGTACCGTCAGGACAGCGACCTGCGCAAGCCGCGACCGGGCATGCTTCTCAAAGCCTCATTGGAACGAAAGATCGACTTGGCGGCTTCGTGGAGCATCGGCAACTCGCTGCGCGATGCGCAGGCGGGCCGTGCGGCCGGCTGTCGAACCGTGGTCATTGAGCCCGATCCCGTTGAGAGAGAAAAACTACGAAATCACAAAGACGTCGATTTCGTAGTGAGTTCCCTGTCCGAGGCGGTGGACGCCGTGCTCAACTGCTCGCGATCGTCGAACGACAAGTCCGAGGCCCCGCTGGAGACCGGCGCCGGGGAGACGCTTCGGGAGATTCTCAGCTTCCTTCGGATGGTCGATCGGCGACAACAGACGGTCGACGTGTCGTTGCCGGCGATCGTGGGCATGCTGTTCCAGGTGCTGGCGTTTGTGGCCCTGATCTGGGCGGTGTTCGGCCTGTTGAACGCAAACAACTACAGTGAGCCGGTCCTGCGCATCCTTTTCACCATCGCACTTCAGCTCATCGCGATGACGTTTGTCCTTGTTTCCTCCAAGCGATGACCGGCAGGGGGGTGGCGATGACGCCGGCAGAGCGGCCTTGTCAAGGCTGGCCACGCTGCGCGGACCACGCCAGAAATGCTATGGCCGTCAAGGCCGCACCTGCCAGAATGATCGTCACCACAAACAGCATGATGAACCGCCTGTTCTGCCGAGAGATCATTTCTGTCAGCAGCTCCACCTGTTGCTCGGTTCGGTCGCCGATCGTTTTGAGACGTTCGGTCTGGCTCTGGGCGGAACCGCTCAGTGTTCCCAAGGCTGAGCCCATCCGGTCGAGCGTCTGGCAGGTTAGCGAGCGCTGCTCGCCCGCGATCTCCAGTTGCCGGTTGATGCTGATCAGCGATTCGCTCTGGGCCTTCGCCAGCTTGGGCACATCGGCGAGCGATTCGGCCATCTGTCGTGTGCGGCTGCCTGTTGCCTCGATATGGGCGGCGATTGTCTCAAGCGTCTGGGTTTGTGTCCGAGCAATAGCCGGCAACTCGTTGACCGAACGTGCCAACTGCTCGAGCGAATTGCAGATTCGCTCGCTTCGGTCGGACTGGGCGACCAGGTGGTTCTGAATCTCCTGAATCACTCGCGTGACCTGCTCGTAACCTTCCTGCAACTTAGCGAGCGTCTGGTCCCGCTTGTTCCAGCGAGCCAGCGGCCGCGGTGCCCTGTCGGGCATGGTTTCTTCTTCCTTGCCGGCCGTCTCGACAGGGTCGGCGAGGAGCCCGTCTTCGCCTACCTCGGGCAGACTTCCGGTCGAAGCTTCCATTGTTTCATGCCTCCTCCACGGAATTCGCAGACGTCGCCAC
This sequence comes from Phycisphaerae bacterium, assembly GCA_035384605.1. NCBI lineage: Bacteria > Pseudomonadati > Planctomycetota > Phycisphaerae > Phycisphaerae bacterium. Next base: position 11,794 of record DAOOIV010000054.1, on the reverse strand, counting down.
CATGAGCCGGTTTTCATCATTGTGGAGCCCTCCCGCCAGCGGTCGCGTGCTGATCGGCGTAAAGACGAAACGTCTCCACCGTGTTTCTAACGACATTGGCCTTCCGAGGCAAGCGATTATCTGGGCTTGCTTTCCTTGGCTCGGGTCGCGAGGATTCCGTCGATCGCCTCCCTCATCCGGGCAAGCGTGTCTCTGTTGCGGGGTGTGCCGCGCCCCGCGTTCTGATCGACGAAACCGGTGATCTTGGCAAGCTCCTTCTGGTCGGCCTCAAGCGGTTTCGGGCACATTGCGGCCAGGCTGAGGTACTGGCCGATGGCGTCGGCGGCCATGTCGGCATCAAACAGCCGGCGGGCCATGCGCGCCGCAAAAGCCTCCTCTGAGATTCCGACGTTCCAGCACCGTTCCCTGAACCGGTACTGATGGGAGAAGAAGGGCATTGTTCGTGGGTCGACGTTTCGAGGTTTGTCGTGCCCCATGGCCGGCCAGCCGTTCCAAGGATTGCCGTATCCCTGGCCGGGGTCATAACTTGTCGCAAATCCCGTAAGTGACGCCTCCCGCGGCTCCGGCGGCGACGTGGATCCGTGGTAGTCGCTCATCTGTATCGTGGTGTGCCACCGGAGGATGAGAGGGTGTTCCGTCAACGCGTTCTGCATGATCGGATCGCCCCAGCACCACCACCAGTAGATCCGCTTGTCGTCAATGGCATGAATCGCTTGCCGGTATTTCGGATCATTGAACTTTCCGATGGCAATGGCAAACTCGAATTCGGGCCGCTTTTTCCAGATGGTCTGGGCCATCCTGGCCAATGCCTCTGTCCTCTCCTGCCAGGTCTTCTCGTCAACTTCGCGTCCCTCGCCGGGGGGTTCAAGATAGATACCCTCTGTTCCGGGCAAGAGCTCAATCATGTCCAGATACCACTGGATCCCGCGGTCGATCGATTTGTCGGCGATCTTTTCATGATGCCAGGTGAACCAACCGCCTCCGATGTAGAACTTCATACCCTCCGCCCGGCACAGCTCGACCAGGGCATTGACGTTCCAGCCGTTGGCCAAGTCGCTTTTCTGGTACTCGCCCCCGTACTGCTCCAGCAGCGGAAACCCCGCCAGCCAGAACCAGTTGCGATTGAGCGTCAGCTCGGAGTGGAACTTCAGGACACGTTTCCAGTTCTCCAGAGAATCGTACGCCGACCAGCAAGGCAACATGTAAGTACCGCGATAGCCGAAAGCGGGCTTCATCTTCACGTCAAGTGGCCAATCGACTGAGGCTCCTTCTGACGTGATGCTGATGCGGAAGAACAGAAGTTCTTGGCAGCCGTGCTTAAGCCCGACGGGGCTATTGGCGGTGATCACGATGAACCGACGGTCCCCGGCCTCATGCGTCAGAATTCGGAAACCTTCGGGGCCCAGGTCGGCACGATCCAGCTTGAGCCCCGCCTGGACCAGCCTGCCGATGACCGGGTTGTTCTTCTCGTCACCGACGGCGATGTAAAGGCCGGGCTGGTCGGCGCGTGTAACCTTGGGCAGCGTCCAGCCGCACCATTCGGCGAGCGCGCCATTGACGGTGATGTCCACAATGTCCTTGACCGGTTCACCAAGCTGCGGCTGAATCAAGCGAGCTTGGGGCTTGTGGTCGCGCCAAAGAACCGCCTGGTTGGCAGCAAACGCGGGTGCCGGGCCACTGACAACGACCAGTGCGAAAACGAAACCGTGCATCCTCATTTCGTGCCTCCTGGCCATATGGCCGCTCGGGTTCTCGGGAATCATTCACTGTCGGCGGCCAAGCTCCGCGTATCCTCACGGCTTGACGCCTTGGCAACCGACAGCAAATCCTCAGGATTGTGCCCGTTTTCGACGCCCCTGTCCACTCGGCAGATTCCCGCTAAACGACCTGCTGTGTCGGCCGGAAGAGCACCTCGTTGATATTGAAGTACCACGGTCGGCTGACGATGAAGGCGATGAGCTCCGCAACGTCCTGGGGCTTGACCATGTGTGTGATTTTCTGCCACTGGGCCGGGTGAACCTCGAACGCGTCGAAGAGTTCCGTGTCCACGACGCCGGGCTGCAGCGAACATACGCGGATCCTTGTACCGGCCAGTTCCTCGCGGAGACCCTCGTTGATCGCCGTGATCGCCCACTTCGTTCCGGCGTAGACCCAGGCTGTGGCCCGGGTCTTGCGGCCGAGCACTGAGGAAACGTTGATAATCAGCCCGCTGTCCTGTTTCTTAAAGATCGGAACGGTCTCTTTGAGCACCCGAACGGCTCCCAGGACATTGACGCTAATCATCTGCTCGATGTCTTCGTGAGAAAGCTGCTCTATGGGTGCGACCCGCATGAGCCCGGCGTTGTTGTAGAGAACGTCGATGCGTCCGTAGGTCTCCATCGTTCGGGCAATCATTGCCCGGATATCCGCGAGCCGGGTGACGTCCGTGACACAGACAAGAGCCTCGCCGCCCGCTTGGCGGACCTGCTCGGCTACTTGCTTCAATCGATCTTCGCGCCGGGCAGCCAGAACCACCTTCGCCCGGTCACGCGCCAGCCGGATGGCCGCCGCCGCTCCCATGCCGCTACTCGCCCCGGTGATCAATACGACCTTTGCGCCATCGCCCATGAATCACTCCTCCTCTGTTCCATCAGCTCGGCGGGCCACTGCCCGCCCACATTGAACCCGGCGTGATCCGGCCTGCCCGCTCTGTTGAAACACCCCCTCCTCTGAACCCCGAACCCCCAACGCTGAACCCTTCGGCGAGGACTTGATGAGGGGGATCGAGCGTGGTAGACTTCCGCGGTCGCTTGCACACAGCGTCAAGCGTAACCGTTGCACTATGAAATGTGAAATGTCTATGAACCACAAACTTCTGGCCGCAGCAATTGCCACTGTTACAGCGATGAATTTGACTCCACCCTCCGCATCCGGCGCCACTTTTGGCGATGACATTGCGTTCCTGAAAAGGCACACCGACTTGATCGTCCTGGCCGACAAGCCGGGTCTCGCCAAAGTCGCTCTCGTGCCGGCCTGGCAGGGACGCGTGATGACCAGCACGACGGGCGGTGATAACGGCCCCAGTTTCGGATGGATCAACCGCGAGTTGATCGCTTCGGGGAAGATTCTTCCCCATATGAATGCTTTCGGCGGCGAAGACCGCTTCTGGATGGGGCCGGAAGGCGGGCAATTCTCTATCTTTTTTGCGAAAGGCAAGAAGTTCGTATTCGAGGACTGGCAAACACCGGCCATCTTCGACACGGAACCCTTCAAGGTTCTCCGCGAGGCGGACGACAAGGCGGTCTTCGGCGCCGAGTTTTCGCTGACGAACTACTCCGGCACGGTTTTCACCGTGGGCGTCGAGCGGGAGGTGGAGCTGCTCACGCCGGAGGCAGCCTATGAGAGACTCGGATTGAAGGCCGCCAAGGACGTGAGTCTTGTGGCCTATGCCTCGAACAACAAGATCACCAACAAAGGCAAGGAACCCTGGAAGAAGGAAACGGGACTGCTGTCCGTCTGGATCCTCGGTATGTTCAATCCAACGCCGGCCACGACGGTCGTAGTACCTATCAAAGCCGGACCGGAGTCGGAACTGGGCAAGAAGGTCACTTCGGATTACTTCGGCGAGGTGCCGTCGGATCGTCTGGTGGTGCGAGATGACGCGGTATTCCTGCGTGCAGACGGTCAATACAGGAGCAAGATCGGTATCAGCCCGCGGCGCAGCAAGGCGATTCTCGGCAGCTACGACGCGGACAACAAGGTTCTCACGATCGTGCAGTTCAACCAGCCGGCGGGCGTCACGGATTACGTGAACTCGCTCTGGAAGCTGCAGGACGATCCCTACAACGGTGACGCAGCCAACAGCTACAATGACGGACCACCTACCCTGGGTGCCAAGCCGATGGGACCATTTTACGAGCTCGAATCTTCCTCCCCGGCCGCGGCGCTGGGGCCGGGCGAGAGCCTGACTCACACGCACCGCACAATCCACCTCACCGGACCGGAATCCGCGCTCGACAGGATCGCCAAGGCGACGCTGGGGGTCTCCCTTGAGGAAATCAAGACTGTGTTCAGGAAATAAGCCAGCTTGGCAGTGTGTGATGTGAATTCCGGCCGACAACAGATGCGTGGCGGCCGATCCGTATCCAGAGAGACCCGAATACCATGAGTACTCAGACCCAGCCAGCCCTCAACGCGATGGCCGAAAAGCAAAGCATGTTCGTCCTGCCCGACGGCAGAAACGTGCTTCTCACGTTCTGTCTCGTCAGTTCGTTGTTCCTCCTGTGGGGATTCTGCAACGGTATGATTGACGTGATGGACAAGCACTTCCAGGAGGAACTGGGCCTGAGCCTGTCGCAATCGGCCTGGGTGCAGTTCGCGCACTGGATGGGCTACTTCCTCATGTCGATTCCAGCAGGTTGGCTGGCGACGCGCCTGGGGTACAAGGGCGGCATCATCGCTGGGCTCCTGCTGGTGGCTGTGGGCGGCTTCTGGTTTCTGCCAGCGACGAAAATCGCGGCCTTGGCCACGTCGGACGTGGCGGCGGTCTCGCAGAACATGGCCTTCGCAGCCTTTCTTCTCGGCGTGTGCGTCGTGGCCTCCGGCCTGACGTTTCTCGAGACGGTCGCCAACCCCTATACCACCGTGCTGGGACCGCCGCGTTATGCCGCCACGCGCATCAACCTGGCCCAATCGTGCAACGGCGTCGGTTGGGTGCTGGGACCGATCGCTGGCGGATTATTCTTTTATGGCACGGATGAATTCGGGCGGAGCACGGGTTCTAGGACGCTATGGATTCCTTACGTCGGCGTGGCGGTGGTGGTCTTGCTGCTGGCCGTGGTCTTTTTCTTCGCACCGGTGCCGGACATCAAGGCCAAAGATGACTATGCGATTGATGAAAACAGTGACGCCGGAGGCAAAGCGCCGGTCATCCGAAAGGTGAACCGCGGGTTGTCGTTCGTTCTGTTGCTGGGCAACATTTGTGCATTGTTGGGCGTGTTTGGCATGATTCTCTGGCTGGCCCTCGGTTCCATGGGTCTTGGTCCGCGCCTTGCGAAGTTTGTCTCGGCGCTGCCGCTCACATCCCGTTTCGTCATCACCGCCGATACCGCCCTGCTGTTGACGCTTTTCGCCTTCGGCTGCCTTGCAGTTGTGATTGCGGCGATCTGGCTTGTCGGCGCAACCAAGCGGCTATCGCATCACAGCATCTGGTCGCACGAGCACTTCACGGGTGCCGTACTGGCCCAGTTTTTCTACGTGGCCGCTCAGGCGGGCATCTTCAGCTTTCTGATTAATTACGTCACTTCTGAGCCGCCCTCACTGCCGGCCTCCTGGCTGAAAGAGGATAGCAAGTGGGTAGGGCTCAGAACGGCATTCCTCGGGACCGATTTCAAGGACGTGCCATCCCTTGCCGAGAAGCTGACCTCGCCGGGAGAAGAGGATCCACTGTCGTCCTACCTGGCCGCCAAGCTCTCTGATTCGACCCGCCAAACCTTGGCCGAATTCAAGAACCGTACCGTGGGCGAGACGGCGGCCCGCGTTGCCATGATGCAGGACCTGAATAATCTGATCCAGAAGGAAAACCTTTACGAGCCCGAACGATTCAAAGGAATCGAACTGCGTGACGAGGCGAGGAAACTGCTGGCCCAGGATCCCAAGGGTCAGAACAGGCTGCGGCTCAACCGGCTTTTGCTGGCCGATGCGTATCCGAAGGAACTGGCCTATCAGGACGGCGTTGTGGGCTTTACGAACCAGTTCGCAGCCAACTTGGCGTCATTCGGGTTCATTTGCTTCCTCGTGGGACGAGTCGTGGGGGCTGCGCTGCTGCGGCGGGTTTCCGCGCACAGAATCGTGGGCCTCTACGCAGTGCTGAACGTTATCGCCTGCCTGGTGGTCTTCTGCAAGCTCGGCTGGCTTTCAGTGGTGAGCGTCTTCGTAAGCTATTTCTTCATGTCCATTATGTTCCCGACCATCTTTGCCCTGGGCATCTACGGCTTAGGCAGTAAGGCGAAAGGCGCGTCGGCCTACATCGTCATGGCCATTGTGGGCGGCGCACTGCTGCCGAAGCTGATGGGGGCCGTTGCCGACCACTACGACATGTCGCGCGGTTTCATCGTGCCCTTGGTCTGTTTCCTTCTGATCGCGATCTACGGCTACGGCTGGCCCAAACTGAGCCGGGCGGAAGCGCTGCATGGGGTGGGCGCTTCAGGAGGACATTGACCAGATACAAAGGAACACCCCCAAAGTGCGTTTGCCGGCCGCGCTTGTCCAACGCAAATACGACTCCGCCATTAAAATTCTGCTCAAAAAAGACTGGCAATGGAGTCGCTCTTGAAGATAATGTAAGAGCGAACGTTGCGGCATTTGCGGCCCTGATGCCATTCTGCACCCGGGGGGCCGGGCCCGACGGCCAAGAGCGTCGGCTGCCGGGCCAAGGGTCTCCGGGGCGGCGCAGTGACTCCTGCCGCGCTGGTATCCTGCGACTCCCGTCGGTGATTCTGGGCGAGTCAGGGCCTGGAGGGGCCATGGCGGACCATCTCTGGCAACGGGCTGAGCGAGATCTGTGCGTAGCAGTTGAGAAAGCGGCACCAGACCCGATCGTCTGGGAGCATAGTGCCCGTGTTGCCCGAATCTGCGAATACATCTCGCGATTGCCGGAGATTGCAGCGGGATCCTTCAATCCGGAGGCCCTGACGGTCGCGGCCTTGTATCACGCGATGGGCTGGGTATTGCAGTGTCGGGCCGGGGACATTTCACATCGTGAGCTGCTACTTCGTCCAACACCGGATGCCTATCGTGAGATGGCTGCCGACTGGATAGAGATTCATCTCAAGGGTGTCGTGCCCGGAGGGGTTATTGAGCGGGCCATGTCTGCCATTCGGCAGTCGGGCAACCGCCGGACTCGTCTGGTGGAAGCCCAGATTCTGGCAGATGCGGACGATCTCGACCAGATCGGGCCGCCGTACATCGACCTGATGATTCGCAAGTGCCGCTGGGAGGGCAAGACCATGGAGCAACTCCTGACGGCATGGCAACGGCAAGAGGAATACAAATACTGGGAGGCTCGTATCAACGAGTCCCTTCGTTTCGAGGCTGTTCGTGCCATCGCCCGGCGACGCCATGAGGCCTTGCGGCAATTCATGGCCAGCTTGACTGCCACCATCAAGCTGGATGACTTGGCGGCGCTCGCCAAATCGCATCGTGAGCAATCGCCACCGCTTGGTGCGGTAGCGCCCGCTGAGCCGCAGTAGGTACCGGTCCCTATTCCCTATCTGCTCGTAGCCGACCAGCGAGCGTCGATAATCCGTCCAAGGGCGTCCAAATCGGCTTGGACCGGGCCAGCGGTATCGGCTCCATCCGTGCTCAGCGGGTTCGACAAGACGACACGAAGACTTGTGAAATAGGCGATTTAGGCCGATGATGAATACCGACGAAAGCCAGTGCTGGCGTGAGCACAGGGCTTTCATTGGCCTCCAAGGCTGGGGTGGTGTATCAGCCTAAGGCAGGTGTGCGTTGGATCAAGGGTAGTTACCGATCTGAAGGAGCGGGTCTGTGGACTATTTTCGCATCAATGGCGGCAAGCGATTACGTGGTACGGTGGACATCAACGGGGCGAAAAACGCCGCACTTCCCATCATGGCGGCATCAATCCTGTGTGAAGGCGAGGTCGTCCTCAGGAACGTCCCTGATCTGATGGACATCCGTTCGATGGAAAAGCTCCTGAACAAGCTTGGGGTTTCCTCGGTGCGAGAGCCGGGAGGAACCCTTCGACTAAAGGTTCAGGATGAGATGAATTGTCACGCAGATTATGAACTGGTTCGACAGATGCGGGCCAGCGTTTGTGTGATGGGGCCGCTTCTCGGCAAGCGGGGTCGGTCACAAGTCAGCCTTCCCGGAGGATGTGCCATCGGCGACCGGCCGATCAATCTTCACATCCTGGGCTTGCAGGCATTGGGCGCAGAGGCCGACTTGATTAACGGCGACGTTCTCCTGAAAGCCAAGCGGTTGACCGGTACGGAGCTATTCTTGGGAGGGCCTTTCGGCTCCACGGTCACCGGTACGGCCAACGTCATGATGGCGGCCGTACTTGCCGAAGGTCGGACGGTGATTGAGTCCGCGGCGTGCGAGCCTGAAGTGGCCGACCTAGCCAACTTTCTCAACGCCTGTGGTGCCCGGATCACTGGGCATGGTTCCCCGAGAATCACGATCGACGGGGTGAAGAAACTGACCGGTTGTGAGTACACGATTATTCCCGACCGAATCGAGGCTGGGACGTTCATCATCGCCGGCGCCATCACCAATGGCGAGATCAGGTTGCGCAACTGCAGGCTGGAGCATCTCCTGGCGTTGGTTGACCGCTTGCGGCTGATCGGCGTCAACGTGGAGCGAGAAGGCGATGAAGTCGTGGTCAGCAGTACCCGGCGGCTTGAGCCGGTTGATATCACGACTCAGCCCTATCCAGGATTCCCGACCGACCTGCAAGCCCAAACCATGGCTCTGCTTTGTCTGGCCGACGGCAACAGCATCATTACCGAGAAGATCTACCCCGACCGTTTCATGCATGTGGGCGAACTGAGCCGACTCGGGGCCAAACTTCGCAAGGAAGGGCCGACGGTGATCATTCAAGGCGTGAAGCGACTGGTAGGTGCCCCTGTCATGGCCTCTGACTTGCGAGCTTCCGCTGCCTTGGTGCTGGCGGGGCTTGTGGCCAAGGGCGAAACCCGGGTCAACCGTGTTTACCACATTGACCGGGGTTACGAGCGGGTTGAACGTAGGCTGCAGGCTCTGGGGGCCGACATTGAGCGGCGTTCAGGTGAGGAGGAGTGAGGTGCCGGGCGATTGGTCCTCCTGTTGGCATGTCTGGGTTCAGATACGGCGAGTTCAGTGATTCTGGACCGAATGTAACCCACTCTTATGAATAATCTTATGACTTGGTCTCTTCGGGGGCTTGGACTCAGGGCTCTGCCGAGGGGGCCCATAGGTCGCTTACCTGAGGAACGAAGGTATCGACGGATTCGCTGTGCCCGTGCCAGCGAGTTGTCCTCGCTCGATTGTCCTGACGTGGGTAGGGGGGTGGCTGCTCGGCTTTCCACGCGGCCCTGTTGATATGGCCGACGGAAAGGCCGGGTCGAGGTGACTTCTGGGTTTCGTGTCCTGCGAGGCCTCTTTTGAGCCGTTTTTCTCTTAGCTCGATTACCGCTGACAGGGTTGACACACTTGGACGTCCGGCTACATTGATAGTAACTTGGCGAGTCCTCAGTTGGCGCTGAGGTCAGAGTGTGCCGGGTTGCCCCACGATGGCTCTACCGGTCTGCGGGGGGCAGGGCCTACCGACATGGAACCTTGTCCGTAGCCTCGGGCAAGGTTTGCCGAGAAATCCTTGCGAAGGAGAGACATCCCGTGTTGAGTCCGGATTACGACCCAGGCAATCGGTCGATTTGCAGGAATGTTCTGGTCTGCCTTGCCCTGGTGGCGACTCTGGGTGTGGCCGGATGCCACTGCGGGGGCGGTCTGTGCGCCGGCGCAGGTGGGTCTCAGACGCAGTTGCACTTTTACGCGCCACCTGGGGCGATGGTCGAGATTCAGGCGCTGGGCCCAAACTCGTCGCGGCAAATCCTGCCGCCAGGCGCGTTCGGCGACCGCCTCGAGCGGACGCCGGAAGAGGCCTGCGTCTTTAACCTGTCACCGGGCTGCTACGAGTTCAAGTACGTCGGCGTCGAAGGCGTGCCGGGGGCGGCGATTTACGGGGAACTCGACGTTCGCCATGCCAACAGCTCCATGGGCAGAATCTTCCAGCGCCGTTCGGCGATACCGATCGCGTTGCCTTCGGAGTATTACCGGAGGGTGGAAGCCCGCGGAGATGAACTCGTGCCGTATCGTGGCGAAGGGTATCGCACGGCCATTGACGAGCAGGACATGATACGAGTCAAGGCCGGCGACGTGGTCGAGAAGGTTTTCGTGGTGGCAGACCTTGAGAAGGCCGACAAGCTGCTCCGCAAGACGGAGGTTGAGATCGCCGCGGCGGAGCGGGAGATCGAATACGCCGAGGCCCGTTTCCGCGAGGCTTACTACAACTTCCGCACGGATGTGAGCGATGCCTCCGCGAACTTCTGGGGCACCGATCGCGAGTTCATCCGGTGGGAGAGAAAGCGTCAGCGAGCTCAACAGAATCTCGACAAGCTCATCGCTCTGCGTCAGCGCACGCAGTCGCTGATTAAGGCGGATCGGGTGATGATCCGTGAGGGAATGCTCGTGCTGGCCACACAGGAGGTCGTCCGACCTTATCGAGACGTGGTCGAAGCGGCCGAGGAAATCGGCGAAGTGCTGCTGGTCATGCGGATCGGCGGTCGGCACATGCAGTGGGGTGAGCCGCCCGGCGAACTGGCTGCGTACAACCCATGAAGCGATGAAGGATCTCAGCCCGCAGGAGTTGAGAGGAGCCGGCGTTCGGGTTGCTCAAAAGGAGTGCGACGATGTCTGACAATCGGTTCAGGTTTGCAGGTGCGGTACTGGCCGTAGTTCTGCTGCTCGCCGGCGGCGTGGGATGCTGCCTGGACAAGCAAGCCCGCATAACGGTCGCTTCGGCGACGGATGTCACTGCCGGTACAGCGGATCGGGGCGCCCCGTTGCCGGCAGGGGTCAGTCTGCCACCGGGTTTTTATCCGCTTTCCGGACAGTATGATCTGGAAAATCCTGACGACCACTACGGCGGCTGGCCGCGGTATATCATGTGCGTGGCCGACGGCATGGTGATGGCCTACGTGCCGGCCCAAGAGTTCATGATGGGCGGCGGCACCGATCTGGATGAGGTACCTGCCCGCGCGGTTCGGGTGAATCATTTCTACGTGGATATTCATGAGGTGACCAACTGTCAGTTCGGTCGATATTCCCGGCAGGGGCCTTACAGGCAGTTCTATATGCCGGGCGTGAACGATCATCATCCGGTCCGCAACGTGTCATGGGTCGAGGCCCACGGCTATGCCGCTTGGGCCGGCAAGAGCCTGCCCACCGAAGCTCAGTGGGAGGCTGCAGCGCGCGGGAGCGACCGTCGCATCTATCCCTGGGGTAACGAAGAGCAGAGCGACGTAACCCGCTACCTGTGCAACGCCAGCACCGGCCGGGACTACTACGATGGTTATCAGGGACCGGCGCCGGTGATGAGTTACTCGGCCGGCATCAGTCCTTTCGGGGCGTTCAACATGGCCGGCAACGTGTGGGAGTGGTGCGCCGACTGGTATGATCCCGGTCGATATGCCTATCCGAGCGAGGAGGATCCTCCGTCGGCCCTCGAGCGAGGAGCTTTGCCGTTCGGTGACCGGAACTACCCGAGCCCGAAACATAAGGACATTCGCGAGGCCCGCGTCGGCCCGCCGGTTGGCCTCGAGCGAGTCATACGCGGCGGCTCGTTCATGGACCCGATTCAGCAGTGTCGGGTTGACACACGAGCGTCGCTGCCGCCCGCCGCTCGCCGTAACAACGTCGGCTTCCGTTGCGTGCTGATGCTGCCGCCGACCGAAGACAACGATTTGGCACTTGCGTCTCGTTGATTTCGGGTTGCGTTGCCGATTCGCTCAGATTGACAATCGAGCATGACAGATGCAGGCCGGCTGCTCGCCGGCCTGCTTTCTTTTTCCGCAGAAGAGGGTCTGGGAACAGTCTTGGGGTCGGGCTGCTACGTTTTACGTACCCTTTCGGCCAAGGACGTGGACGGGGTGGGGAGGTTGGGCGAGGTGTTCGGGGTGGAACGGATGACGGGAAACTGGCCACGGTTTTCCTTAAGTGTTTAATCGATAACGACTTAAGATCTCGGTTGGGT
>DAOOIV010000053.1:2952-36497 GCA_035384605.1 Phycisphaerae bacterium | reverse complement strand
CCAGCCTGTTCAGAAATATGAGAAGCGGTAGGATAAGTCGGAAAGGTCCGCTAGCGCACAGCAACACGTACATGGCGGCGGCGGAGGTTTGGAGCACCCTCCCGTCGGATCCGCCAGCACAACGGGGCTGCTCCCCGTGTACTGGTACAGATTCATCCCATCCACATACCCCGCCGGATCCCTCTGGAGCCAGCGGCCGTGTTTGGGGTCGTACATGCCGTGGGCGGATTGGGGCAGGAAGCCGGGGATGACCAGGGCGGCCGCCAGGGCCAACAGCGGTACCGGCTTGTTACTCGATCGTTCGTTCATTGGTCACCTGCGCCTTGCCCAGTCGGCAATGATGGATTCCTTATTCTGTTTCTTCCGATCTTTTCACCAGCGTCTGGTCCACCCATCAGCGATGAACCGAAGGGCGCGCCGCATTCCGGGCAACGTGTGTCACCTGAGCCTCTGAGACTGTCACCGCAGAAAGTGCAGTGCCCCTCAGGCGCGGGATCACGGCGTGCTTCCCGGAGAGCAAGGACGAAGACAACGAGTGACAGTACTGCGGACAATGGGAGCAGGACAAAGGCGAACAACACGGAGTAGAAATACCCAGGCCCGTTCATCATATTGTAGTTGATGCCAGGAAGATTGACGCAGAGTATCGCCCCCGCAAGCGAGGCGATGGACAGGAAGGCGAAGACCCTCAAGGTCCACTCACGGCTGGAGGCTAATATGATCGCGTCGGCAAGCAGAAACGCAAGGGGACAGGAATAGTTCGTAAGCCACATAGAGCCCACCGGCTTGCCGATGATTGCGGCCACGCCAGGAATCACAAGGCCAAGCGGCATAAGGATCACGGCACAGCGCAACAGTCTGAGTCTGGTTCTCGTCCTCACCGTTCGGTTCCTTCACTTTCCGCCGCACATTCCTCCCCGCAACGACGACTACTTCCAGCAGAACTTGTGGCGAGGGGGCCAAATTGGATAAAATGGCACTGGCACTTCGGACACTTGCCGTTGTTGCAGCCTGTGCAGATTGCCCGCAAGAACTTGTCGATATGAGATCGAGATTCCATCTCTGTTCCGCTTACTCGCTTGTTCCCCCTTTCCCACAACAGCCACCTGGCCTCCCAGAACACTGAAAGATAAGAAGGCTCGCCGGCGCGCCCACCGTAACCGCTTTGAAGTCTTGTCAGCCAGCGCCCGTAGACTTTTGGCGGCCGCCCGTCAGAACGTGCCTGGACCGGAGTCGAGCCATTTGGCCTGTCGAACGCGTCGTATTTATAGAACCAGTACAACGGGTAGGCTGGCGGTATCTTGTACCCGTCATCGCCGGGCCAGTTGTAGGAGCTTTCGAACGTGACATGATAGACTCGATAGACAGGGCCGGCGGCATCATACTCGGGATCATCGTAGTAGGGCCCATGCGTGATGAAGGTGTCAGAATCCCCTGAATTGTACTCGCCATGCGCATACCAATCCTGAAGTGCGTGGAGACTGTGCCCCAGCCACCTTGACGCAGTCTCAGGGTCATCCTTGTCAAGGCATGCCTTGAGCGCCTTGTCGTAATCCTCATCTCGATGCTGATGCCTTGAATCAACACCGTACCTGTAGGCGTTGAAGTGATAACCCTGGCTGCGACCGCCCGGCACCGGCGTCCAAGACTGCTCGGCGTATTCGCCGAAATAGGCAAATGTGTCGGTAGCCTCATCATAATGCGCCACGCGTGCTGCGCCGGTTTCCGTCATCGCCTCGTCAATCGCCCAGCTCCTCGTCTTTTCTGTGTGAACACGGTAGTCCCAGGTGCCCAAGGGATCCAGACCACCCGTCGGGTTGCTCCGGGCATAGGAGTACAGATTCACCCCATCCACATACCCCGCCGGATCCCTCTGCAGCCAGCGGCCGTGTTTGGGGTCGTACATTCGGTTGCGGTTGTCCTGGATTCGTTTGAAGTCGGGGTCTTCGCTGACCAGCAGGGCGGAGGCGTGGAGCGTGTCGGTGGTACGGCCGGTGAAGAAATAGGGATTGTCGACGGAACTGTAGTTGATCGTGGGAGGAGGTGAAGATGAAACGGGGATCAATGCAGCGATCTCCGACACATCGGCTGCCGTTACATCGCCGTCCAGGTTGGCATCACACCAGGGTTCATCCCAGCCAGCACCGACCCTCGCGGACACGAGTGCCATGTCGCCGGCGGTGACAGGACCGTTGCGGTTGACGTCTCCCGGCCACCAGTCGTACAGAGTCGCCCCCCCGTACGTGTCGTACACGTACATCTCCTCCATCCATCCCCGGCAGTCGGCCAGGCCGGCCACGGTGTACAACTCCTGGAGCAGGTAGTAGTAGTCCTTGCCCATCTGGTTGTCGCCCGGCTTTGCGTCCGCCTGATGATCCCTCATCACCGCCCGCTCGTCAATATACTGCATGCCGTGGACGTAGCTGCGCTGTGTCCTTCCGGTAAGCATGCGTAATCTTGGACGGCGTGCCCGGGGTGGGACGGAGTAACCGAGGGATCAGCCAGGGATGTCGGCGTCGGTCTCCTGGATTGTCTTGCGGTAGTTCCAGGGCATCCAGTTTTCGGGTTGGGCGGCGAGGTCTTCGGCGTGGCGTTGCAGTTCGGTCAGGTAGTCGAAGGGGTCGACGTCGTTGAGCTGGCAGGTGTGGATGAGGCTCATGAACAGGTCGCCGACGCGGGCCCCGTTGAGGGTTCTGTAGAACAGCGCGTTCTTTCGATGCAGGATCGCTCGTTTCAGGGCTCGTTCGACAATGTTGTTGTCCAGAGGGGCTCCGGGCTGACGCAGGAAGAGGGTCAGCTTCTCCCAGTGCTTGAGCAGGTAGGAGATGGCCTGGCCGAGCGCTGAGTTGGGCTCCACCAGCCGTTCATCGAACTGCCGGATGCACCAGGCCCGGAGCTGCTCCATGATCGGGCCGCTCTCGGCCTGGTGGAAGGCCAGCCGTTGCTCCGGCGACAGGTTTTGCTCGCGGGCGATCGCGTCGTTCCGGTTCTCATCCGCCGTCCTCCGTGCCGCCTCGCGGCGACGGCCGACGATACCAGCCGCCTCACGCCGTTTCATGCAGGCTTACCGGAAGGACACGTAGTACAGGACCAGGAGCAGGATGCCGAACGCACACGCCAAGCGTGTCAAAGGGTTTAAGAACGGGGCCAGGCCGATGCCGATCAAGCCCCAGATGTTCAACAGGTCAACCACCCTCAGCACCCGCGGATGGGCGACGATCCAATGAAAGAAGTCCGAAAGGACCCGATGGGATTCAAGGAGGTCACCCGCGGACGTCCCGTTCGGATCACGTACCTTGCAATTACTTCTCATAGGAAGTGTCATCCAATCGCCAGACGGAGCACAAACAGGGCGGTCGCCTGGATGCCGGGGAGTCGGGAGCTTGAGACTGGAGAGCCGCTTGTCATCAGTAGTCCTCCTCTCGCCGCGTTCCGTCACAGGCGGAGACTCGCTCGGACGCCATTATCCCGGCGTATGGGACTTCAGTCGTCCGATCCTGCTCGTGTCGATCGGCTTGAAGCCGATCCTCTCGGCCGGTGAGCCGGCCTTCAGTCTGAAGTCACCGTTCTTTGGGTCCACGAACAGAGGATCCGCGATGATCGAGTGCCTGTCCTGGTCCCACCATTGCTGCCACTGTTCGAATGATCGATCGCCGGGGAAATCGAACGGCTGACCGTCTTCCCGCCAGTAGAGGTTGTAGTCCATCTTGAAGTTTCCGCTCTTGTTCCAGCGCCATCCGTTGTCCAGCATCCGCGGCAACGTGCTGTAGACGATGTTGTGCTCGATGGTGAACGAGAAGGGGTCATTCTGCCCCGATCGGTTGACCGTGCCGTCGGCGCTATAGGCGAACACGTTGTTTCGGATCACGTTGTATTGCCCGTAGTTCTGATGATACGACTCGTGGCTGGTCCGGTAGACGATGTTATTCTCCAAAAGGACGAAGCTGCTGCCCTCGTCGTTGTACAGGCCGTGGCCGCCGTACGCGAAGGCCTCGACATCGTGAATGAGATTGTAGCGCAGAACGGTTCCCGGAGAGGAGCCGAGCGTGTAGATGCCGCCCATGTCGCTGAGCAGCTTCCGGCCGATGTGGTGGATGTGGTTGTACTCGATGATGTTGCAGGCCGCCTTGCTGGGCCGGGAGTATCCCCAGACCCAGCCGACACTGATCCCGGTGTAGTACAGATGATGGATATGGTTGTGCGAAACGGTGTTGGCCCAACTGTGGCCGACCCAGACGCCGGCGGCGCCGGGGAACACCAGTCCGCCGTTGGAAATCTCACAATCGGTGACGGTGTTGTGATGGCTGTCCTCGTTGAGTTTGACGCCGCCGGCGCCGAGGTCGGTCAGGGTGCAGCCGGAGATCACGTTGTCTCTGCATTCGGCGCCCAGCTCGATCGCCCAATTGGAGATCTGGGAGACCGTGCAATCGGTGATCCGGCAATTCCGGGCGTTGAGCAGGAACAGGGCCGCGGGCAGCCGGGCCATGGCCTGGCCTCCGGCGGACTTATCGGGAGGCAGGAACCAGTTATTGTGCTTCAAAGTCAGGCCTCTCAGGGCCAGATGCTCAATCGGCCTGGGAGTGGGTCCCTGGCCGATCAGCCGCGGTCCCGTCCAGAATGTCTTGTTTCTTTCCTCAAGCGGATTGCGGGGTTCGTCGCCGAGCACACACAGCAACTCGTTCAACCGGGGGGCAACAACTGTTGTGTTGTCCGGCGTCTCTCCGGCCACGGGCAGGTAGTAGAGCATGCCGCTGACTCGATCGAGGTACCACTGTCCGGGTTTGTTGAGGGCTTCTCGCACGCCGAGCATGTAGTAGCGTCCGTTCTTGTCGTCTGTGATGACCTTGTCGGCGCCCAGGTAGCTTGGTTGGGTGAACTCGATGGTCCGGGTCGCCTCGTCCAGGTTGGCGGCGAACAGATGAGCCTCGTCCCAGCTCATCAGACAAACGAACTCCACGTCGCCGAGATTGTGCCATTTCTTCACGTGCCCCGGGCGGTAACACGCCCGGTCATTCTGATTGGCCTTGTCGCGCACGTTCTCTCTCTTCAAGTATCTTTCACTATGTGGCGGGATGCCGGCGAACTGGTACCAGCCTTGTTCCGGCACCTGCGGACGCGGGCAGCGTCTGCCGTTAACGAACAACTGCCGGAAATACCATTTGCCTTCCTTGACCTCGGGGATTTCGACCACCCAGCAGGGTCGGCCGTTGATCTCCGCGTCGCGCCAACCGCCGATGACCCGCCCGCCGCTGAGGATCGGTTGCTCGTTCTTGTACGCTGCATAGACAATCGGCTTGCCCGGGGTTCCCGAGTCCCGAGGTTCGAAGACGACCGTTTCCTCCAGGTAGTAAACGCCGCCGCGCAGGTGCACGGTGATGGCCTCGTCCGTCCACATCCCGCTGGCCCGGCGTGAACGGATGAGGTCTCGGGCGGCTGCGATTGAAGGCAGGGGGCCGTCGGAATGCTCGGCGTTGGCCGCCGGCAGTGTTCCCGACCACTCGATCTTCCCGCTCGGCGCCACGTAGAGATCAACTGCCAAGGCACCCCGATCACAAGCGCTCACCAGTAACAGCAGGATCGTGCCTATCCGTCGATTTGCACGCATTGATCGCCTCACGTCCTTTCTGCTTTCTCCGTGCGCACCGGTTGGGGGGGCGGTTCGAGTCCGCGGCGCGCATCTCCAGCGTTCTTCTGTGGCGACATGCGCAAACAGAAGCATCTCTGGCCACGCTCAGCGCAGCCATCGACGACGTACCGATGCCGTCCGACTTCTTCCGCAACAGGGGTCCGAGTGCAGTGATGATCCGCTCATCGTCAACCGCTCGCTCCCTGGGGGCAGGTGGGGAGAAAGCAGCTCTCGCAAGTCCCTTCTCATGCCGAGTTCCGCTGCTTGCCTTGCCGGACAAGCATCGTCTTCCCGGTATAATGGGGCCGCGAAGGAGCGAATCTCGCTCATCCGGAACAACCTCGTCTTGCCGGATGAGATGACTCGCATGCGGATTATGGCATAAGATCGCGCGGTGTGCAACAGGCAGGTTTCACGATGATTCCTTCTCGGCAACGTGTGTTCATTTCGGTGTTTGCATCTGTTGTCCTGCTGATCAATGTCCGCTTGACGGCCGATCAGCCCAGGCAGCTTTTCTGGGGCGATATCCACAATCACAATGCGGTTGGATACGGCAAGGGCTCCTTGCAGCGCAGCTACGAGATCGCCGAGAGCCACCTGGATTTCTTTGCCTTCACCGCCCACGGCCACTGGCATGACATGCCCATCATGCCCGAGAACAAGCACGAGAAATGGGTGAACGGCTTTGCGGCCACGCGGGAACACTGGGACGAGGTTCGGCGGATGGCCAAAGAGCGCTACAAGCCGGGGCGATTCGTTCCCTTCGTGGCTTACGAATGGCACTCGAGCCGATTCGGTGATCAGTGCCTGATCTACCCCTCCGACGTCGACGCGCCGCTGGAGTATTTCGATCACATATCGAAGGTCCAGGCCTTTGCGAAAGAGAAGGGGGCCTTGCTGATCCCGCATCACCCGGCTTATCGGTGGCAGTGGCGCGGGACGGCATTCGAGTTTCTTGACACGGACGTGTCTCCGGTCGTGGAGATCTTCTCCGAGCACGGTCTGGCCGAGCACGACCGCGGGCCGTTCGACTACGTTCGCCACAGCAACGGCGGACGGTGGACACCGAGGACCCTGCGAGCCCTCCTTGCCCGAGGCGCGCATGTCGGCGTTGTCGCCAGCACGGACAATCACAGTGGCTATCCGGGGGCGTATCGTGAGGGGCTGGTGGGCCTCTATGCGAACGAGTTGACGAGGGAGGGGGTTTTCGAGGCCCTGCGTGCCCGGCGGTCGTTCGCGGTCACGGGCGATCGCATTGCCTTGGACTTCCGGGTCAACGGCCATTGGATGGGTGACATCCTGCCTGAGACCCCGAACCGGCAGGTCACCATCACGGCGAGCGGCTGGGATGAGATTGCGTCGATTGAGCTGGTCAAGAACGGCCGTGTGGTTGCTCGGGCCTTCCCAACGGACGCCGACGTTCATTCTCCGCCTTGGTCGTCGCCGGTGCTATGCCGCGTTGAATTCGGCTGGGGGCCCTGGGGGGATCTGGCGATGACTCGCATCTGTGACTGGGATTTCGAATTGGAGATCATCGGCGGCCGAATCGTCGAGGCCCAGGGTTGTTTCCGCGCCGGGCCGTTCGACGAGGACCGGCGCAACAGGGTGGAGAAGCTGTCGGAGAAGTCGTATCGGGTCCGCTCCTACACCTCGCGCAAGGAACCGCTCGGCGATCTGGTCAACAACAGCGTGGTCCTGAAGATCGAAGGCGGCCCCCAAGCCGTTCTCAAGTGTACGATGACACGGCCTGTCGCCATGAAGATAGAGAAGAGCCTCAAGGATCTGTCCTCGGAGAACACCCTTGAGTTTACCGGCCCGTTTACGAGCGAATCGATGGTTTTTCAGCGGTTAGTCTTCGCGCCGCACTACACGGGCCGGCTTGAGTTCTCTGACGGGCCGGACGAGGGGGCAAAGGAGGACTGGTACTACGCTCGCATCGTGCAGGCCAATGGCGATCTGGCCATATCGAGCCCGATCTGGGTGCGAAATTGATGGGATCGGCGTGTCAGGGCGGCCTGCATGCAATGACGAATAGTCAAGATGTGGAGAATTCATCATGGCAAGGGCAATGGTTTGTAAGGTTATGTGGACGCTGGTTCTGGTCGCTCTGCCGGCGAGTCTCACCGGGGCAAAGGCCGCGGATCAGCAGGTCGCCTCGCCTGGTGCACAATCTTCTTTGGGCTTCGTGAAGGAGCCCGCCAAAAAAGTGCCCGTTGCGTATGACGTCGATGTTGTCGTGGCCGGTGGCGGCATCTCGGGCGTTTTCGCGGCGCTGGCCGCGGCGCGGGAGGGCGCGACGACCGTGCTGATCGACCGGTTCGGCTATGTCGGAGGGAGTTTCGGGCCGGGCATGATGTCTCAGCAGGGGCCGATTGCCGAGCACGGCGACGCCCCGGCCAGTGGTCCGGCCGGTGATCCGGTGAAAGGGGGCTTGGCCGGGCTGCCGAAGGAGTTTAGCCGGGAGTATTTCGCTTTGGGGTCTGGCACGCCAGAACGATCCCTCGCCGACTCCAACAAGGCCGCTTATGTGGCCCTGAAAATGCTGAAGGAGGCCGGGGTGACACTGATGCTGTCCGCCTACGTGGCGGACCCGATCATGGAAGGCAACAAGGTTTGCGGTGTGTTCGTAGAGAACAAGTCCGGCCGTCAGGCGGTCAAAGCCAAGGTGGTGATCGACGCCACGGGCGAGGCCGATGTCGCTCGCCGGGCGGGCACTCCTATCCTGCAGCCGAAGGCGGAAACTTATGATCTCGATCATCATTCGCCAACAGGCATGGGCATCTGGGCTGTCGTGGCGGGCATTGACCCTGCCAGATTCAAAGGCATGGAGGCTTCTGAGTTCGAGGCGAAGAAGGACATCGGCGACCTGGCCCAGGTGGGATGCAGCGGCCTCGTGGAGATCGGTCCCGAGAGACACATGAGGGGCATCAAGGCCCAACTGGTCCGGCCTCATCCCAAGGTCGATGCGGGCAATGCCGAGCACATTTCGTTGTTGGAAGCAGGCGTACGCATGTACATCTTCGAGTTCGTACAGCATTGTCGAAAGAATGTGCCCGGGTGCGAAGATGCTTATCTCTTGTTCACCGCTCCTTACCTGGGTTGTCGCGGCGGGCCGTGCATCGAGGGCGAGTACACGCTGACGATGCAAGACTGTCGCGAGGGCAAGCGCTTCGACGACGTCATCTATCGTTACGGCGAACCGCGGGCGTTCCGCTGGATGAACGAACACGGGCGCGTTGAATGGACGGACGTGCCTTACCGGGTGATGATACCCAAGAAGACGGACGGACTGATCGCCGTGGGACGTAGTGCCTCCGGGATTCCAGACACACTGTTGCGCAACCGCGAGGGGGTGATGTACATGGGCCAGGCCGGCGGTACCGCGGCGGCCATGGCGGCCAAGAGCGGCATCGAGCCTCGGGCCGTTGATGTGAAGCAGCTTCAACGGAAGCTGCTGAAATCAGGTTTCCATCTCGGTGATCGGGCCCGTTTGGCGGAGTTGGGATTGGTAGACTAAGGCCCGGCTTGTCGGCCGAGGCGTCCCCCCTTGTTAATGTGATCGGGAACGCTGGCGGCAAGGAGACGTCTCTGAAAGGCGAAGGCATTTTGCGCAACCGCGAACTGCCGCAAAGTTGGAGAGACGGTGGACGAATGTGGGCGTGAGGGGCACTGGTGCAGTCCTGATGTTGGCTATAGTGGTCACACTTGCGACGATGACTGCTTCGGCGACGGGGGCTCTTTCTCCTTTGCGACTGCGTTGCGAGTACGCTGTCAATCCACTTGGGATCGATGCGGCTCGACCTCGGCTGAGCTGGGGACTCCACGCAGATCGCCGGGATGAAAAGCAGACCGCCTACCAGATCCTTGCCGCCGGCAGCAGCGAGAGGCTCGATCGCGACCAGGGCGACTTCTGGGACAGCGGCAAGGTCAGCTCAGACCAGAACGTGCACGTGGTCTACGATGGCAGTTCGTTGTTGTCGGGGGCGCGGGTTTACTGGAAGGTGCGGGTCTGGGACCGCGATGACCAGGTGTCCGCGTACAGCGAGCCGGCCTGGTGGGAGATGGGCCTGCTCAAGCCGAGCGATTGGACAGCCCGGTGGATCGCTTGCGATGAATTGAAAGGGCTGGGTGCAGGGCTGCAACTTGGTCAGTGGATCTGGGTCCCCGATGCCCCGGCCCAGGTACCGACCGCTTTTTTCCGCCGTTCGTTCGACCTTGCCCCTTCGATGAAGATCGCGGAAGCTATCATCAAGCTCAACGCCGACAATGCGTTTGAGCTCTACGTCAACGGCGGATTCGTCGGCGGCTGCCGCTACTGGGACATGCCGCGCGAGTACGACGTCACGCCCGATGTGCGGCCCGGCCTCAATGTGATCGCCGTTAAGGTGGTCAACTCGGTTGATCCCGGCGGCCTGCGGGCGGCTTTGCGGATTCGGTTCGTCGACGGGCGACTGTTTGATCTCGCGTCCGATGCCGATTGGCTGGTGAATACCACCGAGCAGACGAAATGGCAGGAGCCGGACTTTGACCAGTCAACATGGCAGCACGCCGTCGTGCTGCCCGCTGACAAGGCCGACCGCTGGAAGCAGATCCAGGATCCTTTCGGCCCGCCGCGCTCGGTGTGCCTTCGCAAGGTCTTCGCGCTCAGCCGCCGGGTTGTGAGAGCTCGTGCCTGCGCGAGCGGGCTGGGTCTGTATGAGCTTTACGTCAATGGCCATCGCGTCGGCGACGACGTGTTTGCTCCGGGCTGGACGGACTATAGCAAGCGAGTGCAGTACCAGGTGTACGACGTGACCGCTCTCCTGCACGAGGGCGAGAACGCCGTCGGAGCGATCCTGGGCAACGGCTGGTTCTCGGGCGACCTGGGCTGGACCCGCAAGCCGCCATTCTCGCAAGGACCGCTGCGCTTCATCCTGCAACTTGAGATCGAGTACGATGACGGCACGCGCGAGCGGGTCGTGACCGATCGAACCTGGCAGACGCACACTTCGCCGATCACTCGGAACACCTTTTTTAATGGCGAGACATACGATGCACGACTTGAAATGCCCGGCTGGGCCACGCCAACCTTCATCGCCCGCGACTGGGTGCCCGCGATCGAGCTGGAACAAGGCGGAAAGCTTGTCGCCGAGCAGTGTGAACCCATACGGGTGACCGAAGAACTGCGGGCCGTGCAGATCACCGAGCCGGCTGCGGGGGTGTACGTATTCGACTTCGGCCAAAACGCAGCCGGATACGTCCGGCTCAGTGTCCGCGGCCCCCGGGGCACATGGATTCGGCTCCGGTTCGCCGAGATCCTCCGGCCGGACGGCCAGCTCTACCGTGACAACCTGCGGGCGGCGGAGGCCACGGACTACTACATCCTCAAGGGCGAGGGGCAGGAAATCTGGGAACCGACATTCACCTACCATGGCTTTCGTTACTGCGAAGTCACGGGTTATCCGGGCAAGCCCACGGTCGATTCCCTGGCGTTCCGTGTCCTCCATTCCGCGGCGGCGCCGGCGGGCAGATTCGAATGCTCGAACCCGCTTCTCAATCAGATCTGGCGGAACGTCACGTGGAGCCAGCGATCGAACATGTACAGCGTCTGGACCGATTGTCCGCAGCGTGATGAGCGGATGGGCTGGACGGGCGATGCGGTGGCCATGGCCCCAACCGCCTGCTGGAACATGCACATGGCCCGGTTTTTCACGAAGTGGATGCGTGACCTGACCGACGGGCAGGGCGAAGACGGCGGCGTCCCCGATATTGCCCCCGCCGTTTACGGCAGCGGGGCCGGTTCGCCAGGCTGGAGCGACGCGATCACCACTGTGCCCTGGACGGTGTACCAGTTCTACGGCGACAAGGGGATTCTCGAGGAAAACTACGAGGCGATGACTCGCTGGGTCGAGTTCATGGGGCGGCACAGCAAGGACCATCTGTATCAACGTGATGGTTACGGGGACTGGATTGCCCCGGCGCAATCACCCAAACCGCCTATGGCTGCGGCGTACTACTACCATTCGACCGATCTGCTGGCCAAGGCGGCTGCGGCGATCGGCAGGACTGACGATGCTCGCAAGTACGCCGACCTTGCCGGCCGGATCGCCGAGGCGTTCAACCACGCTTACTTCGACAAACAGACACGCCAGTATCAAGGCTCGACCCAGACCGCGAATGTCCTGCCCTTGTACTTCGGGCTTGTGCCGCCTGCGGAAACGGCGGCCGTCGTCCAGAACGTTGTTCGGGATATCGAATCCCGCGGCGATCATCTGTCCACGGGCTTTCAGGGTACGGCCTATCTCATGCCGGTGCTGGCGCGGTACGGGCAGCAGGAAGTCGCCTACCGCCTGGCCGTGCAGACGACCTATCCTTCATGGGGATACATGGTCAAACAGGGGGCCACGACGATCTGGGAACTCTGGGATGCCGACAAGAGGGGTCCCGAGATGAATTCGCGCAATCACGCTGCGCTCGGAGCGGTCGGGCGATGGTTCTTTGAGGGCTTGGCCGGCATCAATATCGATCCGGCCGAACCGGGCTTCAGACACATCATCGTCCGGCCGACGCCGGTCGGCGGACTGACCTCGGTCGAGGCCGAATACGAATCCATTCGAGGCCTGGTGGCCAGCAGGTGGCGTGCCGAGGGCGAGCGATTTACTCTGAATGTGGTTGTCCCGGTCGGCAGCAGGGCAACCGTCTTCCTGCCGGCGGCCAAGGCAAGCCGGGTAACCGAAACTGGCCGTCCGGTCGAGTCTGCGGGAGGCGTGCATCTGGTTCGCGAGGAGGGGGGAGCAGTTGTCTGCGAAATCGGCTCCGGTTCGTATGAGTTCGAGGTTGTTTCTCCGTGAGGCTGGAGGCTGATGATACCGGGCGCGGCTGACAGCCAGAGTAGCCACAAGGCTTCTTTAACGGGAAGGACAGGTCAATGACTTCGATCATAGCGAAGATGACACGGGATCATGATGGGAAGCGTCTTTCGCGGTCGATCGGGTCGGCTGGGCGACTTGGTGGCGTACTCCTGTTGGGGCTGCTGAGCGCGTCGTTATGGGCGGCCGAACAGAGCCGGAGCGGGCCCAACCTGCTGTTCATCTGGACGGACGAGCAACGGGCGGACACCATGGCGGCATACGGGAATACGAAGATCCACGCCCCGAATCTGGACAAACTGGCGTCGGAAAGCATCGTGTTCAGGAACGCCTATGTGACCCAGCCGGTTTGCACGCCTTCCCGCTCGTCGGTGATGACCGGCCTGTGGCCGCACAACAGTGGATGTACCACCAATAACGTCCCTCTTCCACGACAGGTTCTTTGCCTGCCTGAGTTGGTCGGCGATCGGGGATATCGCACGGCCTATATGGGCAAATGGCACCTGGGAGATGAGATCTTCCCACAGCATGGCTTCGAGCAGATGGTATCCATTGAGGACGGCTACGCCCGGTACTACGGGCCGGGTCGAGATCGGACCCAGCGCAGCGACTACCATCGTTTCCTGCTTTCGAAAGGCTATAAGCCAAACCAGAAGGACGGCACTTTCGGCCGGGAATTTGCCTCCCGTCTGCCCATCGAGCACTGCAAGCCGAAATTCCTGGAGACCCGGGCATGCGAGTTCCTGCGACGGCATCGCGATGAGCCTTTCATTCTCTACGTCAATTTCCTCGAGCCGCACATGCCGTTTTTTGGCCCGCTGGATCGCGAGCACCGCCTTGACGAGGTGTTTCTTCCCGCTAACTTCTCCGATCCCCTGGAAGACAACGAGCCGCTGCGCTACCGGCTCATGGGCGAGTACTGCGCCCGGGTGTACGGCCGGGACGAAGCCGCTTTTAAGGAGCTGACGCGCAAGTACTGGGGACTTGTGACCCAGGTGGATCGTAGCATCGGTGAGATTCTCAAGGCGCTCGATGAGCTGAAACTCTCCGACAAGACGATCGTCGTTTTCACCAGTGACCACGGCGACATGATGGGTTCCCACAAGCTTGTCACCAAGACGCTCATGTACGAGGAGTCGGTCCGGGTTCCCTGGTTGATGCGTGTTCCTGAGCTGGGTCGACAGCAGCGGATGATCACCTCTCCGGTGAGTCACATCGACCTGGTTCCGACGCTGCTGGACCTGATGGGCATGCGTGTTCCCGACGGCCTTGCGGGTTATAGCCTCGTTCCGCTGATGCGAGGCGGGAAAGCGGCCGAAGATCATGTTTTCATGGAATGGAACCCGGGCACGGGCGTTCATGTTGTTGAGGGGGGCAGCAAGATCGCCTCCCAAGCCGAGATTGATCGCATCCGCGAGGCACGGATCCGGACCATTGTTTCGCCCGACGGCTGGAAGCTGTGCCTGAGCGACACCGACAGGAGCCAGCTCTTCAATCTACGGGACGATCCCGGCGAGACACGGAACCTCTTTGATTCGGGCCGGCACGAGGACGTAATCGTCCGTCTGACCGAACGGATCCGCCGATGGCAGCAGAAAACCGGGGACACCATGAAGCTGCCGGACGGGCGATGAGCTCGAGACACTCGGGGCTTCTCCGCCGTCACGGTTTCCTGACGGGCTCGACCTTGGCGTGACGCATTTGCCGCACGGCCTTGGTCCATTCCGTGTTCTCGTCATGTCGGCGAACCGCCTCCGACAGTCCTGAGCAATGCGTTGCGAGGATCTCGAAGATCTTATTGGCGATCAGCAGGTTCCCGACCTTATTTGCGTGCACGCCGTCCTGATGAACGACCCAGTCGGCGCGGGCCTCGGCCGAGTACACATCGGCGTACAGGGAGCCCGTTCGCTCCGCGAGTTGGCGAATTGCGTCGTTGTAAACCAGCGTGGCCTCGACGCTGCCGCGGTCGAACGGGGGATACCACCCGTAGCCGGTCATGTGATATACGTTGACCAGCACGATCAGGGCGCGGCAAGACGACTGCACGTCGCGAACGATGGTTTCCAGTTCGCTGATGAAGTCATTGACGTTCATACCCGCTCTCATGTCGTTGAGACCGTACGCGATGATCACCAGATCGGGCCCGGCCGCAATGACCTCCGTTTGATACCGTTCCATGGCGCTGGGTTTTCGCGAGGCCGCGTACCCGGGGCTCTTCGGCGATATCACGCTGGCCCCGATCCCGCAGTTAACGTACTCGACGGGCTCGGCCTGCACGCGATTGATGAGCGACACGAGGACGTCGGCGTAGCGGTCCTCCTGCGCGGGCACCCAGCCTCCGCCCTCGACGGTGCTTTCTCCGAGAACGACCACTCGCTTGAACGGTCGTGGCCGCGAGTCGCTTGCCGGGTTGATCATGTGAGCAGGCCTCCCGCACGACACTGGTGCGATCGCAAGCAAGCAGGCAATCCATCGCCGCCATCGCACGTAGCGTCGACTGAGTTGGGAGAAACAGATCGTGTCATCAGAAGCACTTGTAGAAGCAACCATGGTGACTCCTGTTCAGGCATGTTGTTGAGGGGGCAGGCAGCCAGAGATTGCCTGGTTCCGGTCTGCGAATGCGCGTCCAGGGTCAACAGTCAGGCGGATTTCCCGGACCACTCAAGCAGCTCTGGAAGACGGCGAAGTCATTCTGGTCGATCGCCCCGTCTCTGTCGAGGTCGGCTTTCTCGCATCCGGACTCATAGGGCGAGGCGGAGCCCGAGAAACATGCCTGGAAGTATCCGAAATCGGACTGGTCCACGTCGCCGTCACCGTCAAAATCTGCCGTGGCCGGAAGGTCTCCGCCAGAGAAGATGTCGACCCGATCCTGGTCCAACTGAGCGTAGCCCATGTAGTAGGTACGGAATTCCAAACGATGTGCATCACCCGGATTGGCGAAGGGGAGTTCAAAGGGTTGATAAACGCCGGATGTCGTCCACTGCCGCCGGGCGATGGTGACCGGACCGGCCAGCAAGGTGGCTCCATCGGCGTCGTAGACATCCAGTCGGCAGATGCCGTTGTTGTCCGCCGTGTTGTTATCCACGCGAAGCCAGAAGCGGGCGGTGAGCGGGCCGGCCGGCAGAGCGCTCGTGTAGGGCCCATAGGTACTGAAGGTGTTTGGGTTTGCGGTCGTGATCCGCCAACCTCCGGGGATGGCGGTGCCGGCCAAGTGACCCATGCTCGCACCTTCGGCCTCGTAGGTAGCCAGCGGGGCCGGACCGACCGTCACCGACCATTCTTCGGTGTCGCTGCCCTGACTGTTGGTGGCCTCGACGAGGAAGGTGATGGTTTGCCCATCCTCGCCGGCAGACGGTGTCCAGCCACTGAGCAACCCGCTGTCGTCGATGACCGCGCCGCCGGGTCCCTGGAGAATGGTCCAGGATGGCAGCGGCCGGCCTTGGGCGAGGCTCAATTGTCGGACATACTCCGCGCCCACATAGGCTGCGTCCGGATTCCACCCAACCGGGTTGATCACTGGTGCACTGTCCACGGTCGAGACGTTGGCGACGCTCACTTCGTTCAGATAGAAGGACGCTCCGCTTGCGCAGGCGATACGAAAATCGGCACCACCGTTCTGACGGTTGCCGAAATAGGCGTCGGTCAGGGCGAATTCGCGGATCTTCCAGGTATTGGAGTCGGTCAGAGTGATGGTTCCCCCGCTGGTATAAGCACCACTCGTCGAATCATAGTGTAGGGTCAGGATACCGGTGCCGGTGTCGTAATACTCGACGCTGACGTAGCAGACGGGACGATAACCGGCGTACATGTAGGCGTCGGTCACGTTGAAATACATGTAATTGTCATTACCCGCTACGGCGTTCCGGCGGCAATTCCTTCCGCCGACGTCGGCGGGGACGGTGTCTCCGTCACTCGGCTGCACATTGTAGATGCCCTGCTCAATGTCGGTGGTGCCCAGGTCGACCGACACCCGTTTGTGGTCATGGGGGATGGCGCCGGCCTGGACGCCCGACGAATAATGGTATTCATCATCACGAGCAAAAGCGGTGTAGTAATAGGTGACTCCTGCGCTGAGACCCGAATGTACATACGTGTGGCTGGAACCGGGCATGTTGGCCAGGTTGACCACCGGCTCGCCGTCGGTGGGGGAGGTGGGGTAACCCGTTGTCTTACAGCGGATGACTGTGGCGATGAAGTTGGTACTGGACGGGTTGGTCCAGATCAGTGTGTTGCGGTGTTCGCCAGGTGTTGCCGTGAAGGACGAAACCGCCGCCGGCGGCGTATCATCGAGGTCGCGGCAGACGTAGAGCACCCAGTCGTTGCTGTCGGGCGGGGTCATCGTGCGAACGCCGCCCGGGGAAACGGAAAACGGCGAACCGAAGGTGCCGTTGCGAGGATCGTACCACCGTCCGATCAGCGCCGAGCCGGCTGCCGAGAGATTGAGTGTGAAGCTGCCGCCCATCGTGTAGGCCACGTACCAATAGTCGGTCTTGGCCAGGCAGTTGCCCGTACTGGCCAGGCCGGGCTGCAGTGACATCCGCCAGAAGGGCACGGATTCAATGAAGCTGCCAAGATGGCTGAAGTAGGGATAGAACCAGCCCTGCGGACTGACCGAGGCCCCGTGCATGGCATAGCAGAGTGTTTCGTTGTTGTCTTGCGGCAGGTGTCCCGGCATGCATTCGTCGGCATAACTGATCTGTCCGCCATAGGTGGTGGTGATCCAGGCTGCCTTGCGCATGTTGTTCATATCCCGGCTGGAGTCGGGCTGATACTTGTTGCCCTCCCACAGGGTTTCCTGAGCGTATATGGGCTTTTGAGCGGTGTTGTACAAGGTGATGAGCTGCTGGTAGCGGCCGGGGTTCCAATCGTCGAGTTTATCCTGGACCGTGTGGTAGGTGTACGCCGTCATGGTCTTGATTTCCGTTGCGGGCTCAGCCAACGTATTGCCCGGGTGAATCGAAACAGGGTGGCGGCCGCCGTCAGAGTTATAGATTTCGTTGAGAATCTGCATTCCCTCGGCGGTGGAGTAGGCCTCGGCATATTCGCTCACGGGGCAGTAGGCCACGTTCCAGTATCCGCCCCAGCGGGCCACCCAGTAACGGATGAACCGCTGGCGCTGGTCCCAGGTGGACATCTTGGGGATACCGTTGGTACCGCCCAGGATCGAGAACGGAAAGACGACGATACCGCGCTCGGCGCATTTGCGGACATAGACGTCGAGCTGTCGCCAGACGCTCAGCTTGTAGTTGGTGTAGTCGCTTCCTTCCCATGGGATCTGATTAAGCCCCGTGCCCCAGTTGGCCAGATGCGGCCCGTCGACCACGTTGAGTCCGTTGGCCTTCATGAAATCCAGCGTCTGTTCGAGAACAGGCTCGGTGAAGGTCTCCGGTCGCCAAAGATGAAACGCCCGCATGAAGAAAGGCGTGCCGTCCGCGTGCTCAAACCATACCGGCGTGGCCGTGTCCGTTTTGAGCGGCCCGTGCAGGTTACTCGCCACGCACGAGAACGAGCCGGATTTGCCCGGTGCGCCATCACTGAACGTGCAGGTGTAGGTCCAGGTGCCGAGTTGATCGGGCATGAACCGCACCCGCCAGGTGTTGTTCCCGTCGTAGAATCCGCGAATGGAGGTGTTCTGCGACGACGGCGAGGTGAAGGTCGCGTTCAGGGTGACGTTTTGGAAGGGGTTGCTGTAGGAGTTGTAGTTCATCACATTCGTTTCGAATGTGTCATACTTGCCGACATCAACTGCAAAGCTGATACCGGCAAACCCGTGAGCGATCCACAGGATCAAGGTCAGGTAACGAGTCGGCATCGCTGAATCCTTCCGTGCAGAGCACTTGGTAGACGGGAGACCATCGCAGGATGCTCGCCGATGAGCCTCCACACCAGCCATGATTGCAGGCTTCGGTCAATACCGGGAGAGCGGTAGCTCCTGTGTGTGTTTCTGTTCCCGGATTACCGTATCATGACCTTCATTCTCCATCAGCATCCCGGCGGACTGTCGGCTCCCCCAAGGCAGTCATAAAACTGGGCGAAATCGGACTGATCCACGTCGCCGTCTCCATCGAGATCCGCCTTCTCGCAGCCCGTGCTCGGTGTCTGTGCCGTACCCGAGAGGCACGCCTGAAAGATCCCGAAATCCGTCTGGTCCACGTCGCCGTCCCCGTCGAAATCGGCCGGGGTCGGTTCATTCACGGTGATGGTCACGAGGTCCTCGCCGGTCAACTGTGAGTCGGTGGCAAGGAGCCTGAGTACATAGACACCCGCGGTACCGAATGACGCGGTCGTCTGGAGCGCGTTTACATTGTTGAACGTGACCGTTCCCGGACCGCTCTGCTTGCTCCAGGTTACGATGATCTCACCCGGCGGATTCGGCAGGCCGTCATCGGAGACCGTGCCGGTCAGGTTCGCGCTGTTGGGCAGGGTGATGGTCTGGTCCGGTCCGGCATCCACCTGGGGGGCCTCATTGTTGTCGAGAGGTGAGCCTTTGACGATCACGTTGTCGATTCGTCCGGCATCCGTGATGGTGTTGAACTGCCATTTGAACTGGACTGCAAAGTCGGGGTTGTCATTGGCGGCCGGCACAGCGGCCAGCCTGATCACCTTGTGCGTCCAGGTCGTCGGCAGATCGGTACCTTCATTGAGTTGCTCGGCCGCAGCCCAGGGGCCGCCGGTTCCCGAGGTGCTGTAGTAGACGACCAGCTTGTCTTCGCAACTGCCCTCGAGAATATCTGCGACGCATCCGCCGTCACAACCGGCGGCTGGGGGACTGTTGAGGGCAGCCATCACGTCATATTCGATCTGAATATTGGTGAATCCGACCGTCGAGATCTGCCTGGTGGCCAAGCCGCCTTCGCGGGTGCAGCTATCGGCGTTGTTGGTCGCGCCGTTACCGCCGGCTTTCAGATTGCCGCCTGGGTTGCCGCCGGCGGAATCCCAGATCGCATAGCCCGGGTCGTACTGGATGCTGGACCGCCAAGCTTGCAACGTCCAGCCCTCAGCCCCGCTGTTGAATGGAAAGCCGGCGATCGTGTCCGCAGGCGGCGATATCACCTGGACCAGCCAGGACTCATCATCGCTGCCGGCGGAATTCGTCGCTCGGACGGTGAGCGTGAATGCTTGCGCAGCCTGGGCAGGCGCGGGCGTCCAGCCGTGGACACGACCGGTACTATCGACCTGCGTGCCTGCCGGACCATCGATCACGGACCAGGTGATCGGCGAAGTGCCCTGTGCCAGACTCAGTTGCCGGATGTATTCGGTTCCGACGGTGGCCCAATCCGGGTCGGGAGACACCTCGGTGATGACGGGGGAAGCGTCCTGCGGCGATCCGCGCCAGACTTTCACGACCTTCGGTGTGCTGCCTTCGAAGTAGGTCACCGAGGCCACCGGAGTGTTCTGAAACTGGCCGACGTAGCAGCCGGCCGACGTCGTGTCGAACTCGTGCATCATGTCCCAGGCTGCACCGTCGGAGGTCGCGTAGAGGCGAGGACGGTTCTCGGTTCCGGCGTACAGGATCTCCATGCCGTTGCCGTAGTCAATGATCGTCATGCCGATCACGAACGCCTGGCCGGTGTTGAGCACTTCGGTCCAGACGCCGGACGGGTTTCGCTTGTAGATTCTGCCGTTGCCGCCGGCGTACATGCTGCCCTTGAAAAAGGCCATGGAATGCATGGCCTTGCCGGCCAATTCCGAAGCCCAGGTGCTGCCGTCGTATCGTTCGATACCCAGCGTGGCCGCATTGTTGCGTCCCCGGGTCCCGATGCCGACATAGAGGTTGGTGCCGTCGGAACCCAGCGACCAGGCCCGCAACTGCTCACCGGTCCTGTAGTTCTTGATCGCCGTCCAAGTCGATCCGTTGTGTTCATAGATGGTCAGCGTGGTGTTTGCCGCATAGGGCACCACACCTGTGTAGAGCTTACCATTGAAGACGGCCATGCCGAACGAGCCGAATTGCATGGCCCCCTCGGCCGTTCGGGTATAGGGCAGCGAGACCGACCAGTTACCTGCCGAGTCTCGGACCATTACGCCATGGTTGTAGGCACTGTTCGAGTCCGTCTCGCACGTCATATACAACTTGTTGTTGTAGACGGTCAGAGAAGTCAGGTTCTCGAAATCGCGGCCGGTACCCCAGTTGTCGTCAAGGAAGTCGTCGACCCAGTCGCTGCCCGTCCATCGTTTAACCACACAGGCACCGTAATCTCCCATCGGGGCCAGCAGCGTGCCATTGAACTCGCGAGGACAAAAGCCCCAGTTGGCCTCCGGATCGGGTGATCGGTAGCTGCTGCCCATTTGCGACCAAATCAACGAGGGTCCGGCGGCGAGCGCGGCCCGAACGGTCAGGACGACGGTTATCCCAAGAGCACAGGATCCGAGTCGACGTTGCATCGCACACCATCTCCCGATCAGCAGCCCGGTGGAAGATCTTCCCCGCCCAGGCACTCATAAAACCGCGAGAAATCCGCCTGATCCACGTCTCCGTCGCGGTCAAGATCGGCCATTGCGCAAAGGGTCTCCACAGGCTGTCCCGACCCTGTCAGACACGCCTGGAAAAGGCCGAAGTCTTCCTGGTCCACGTCCGCGTCACCGTCGAAATCGGGAGTCGTTGCGGGATTGACCGTGATGGTGACGGTGTCTTGACCGCTCAGTTCGGAGTCGCTGGCCGTGAGTTTCAGCACGTACGTGCCGGCCTGACTGAACGAAGCGGTCGTGACAGCCGCATTGGCGTTCTCGAAGGTAACGGTGCCCGGCCCGCTCTGCTTGGTCCAGGTTACGGAGACCTGGCCTGGCGGATTGGGCAGCCCGTCATCGGTAACGGTGCCGGCCAGGTTGGCAACGGCCGGCAGAGTGATCGTCTGATCGGGACCGGCGTCGACCTGAGGAGCCGCATTTATTGCGCCGCCACGCGGCGGCGTCGGGGTGTTGCCCAGGTCTTGCGTGTAGATTCGTAGCAGCGAGTAACACGTGCCGGGAGCTCCGCCGCTTTCCTGCACGCCGCGCGGCCCTGCGCGGAAGGTCGCTCCCAACTGAATGTGCAACTTCTGAGGTGACCAGGTTCCCACGGCTTGCGGCGACGGCGGGCTGATCTCGCTCAGCGTCTGGCCCGGTGTGCCCCTCCACCAACGGACTTGCGAACCGTTCCAGGTCATGCGGAAGCGATAGGTTGTGCCGCCGTTCCAGCCCAGCACGTTGGAGCGTTCCTCCCGTGTGGCGTTGCCGCCAACGACGGTCATTTTCATTCGGTCGGTGTTTCCGTATGTATCGTCGTAACTCTTGCGGATCAGGGCTTGATAGGGGCTGTTGTAGTAGTCGCCGCCGGTGGTTGCCGGATTGAGCCCCGTGCTGTCGCAAGCCGCCATCAGCTCGTTTTTCGTGCAGCCGCTGGAAGGATTGAGGCCGCTCACGTCGAACTCGATTGAACCGACGTTCCACGTCCCGATTCGGTCGTACCAGACGAAATCGACGCTGCGCGGCTCGCTGGTGTTAAACTCGTCATACCCGCCGGAGTGCGAAAGCGTGTAGCCGCCGGAGGAGAACGTTCCTGTACCGTACTGGCCGCTGATGTTGCTGGTGTCAACCAACATGTCCTCGAAAACCGGCACCGTGGGCGCCTGGACCGTAACCTGCCAGCTTTCGTCGTCATGTCCTTGGCTGTTGGTGGCTCGAACGGTTATGGTGAGCGACTGGCCGGCCTGTGCCGAGGTTGGCGTCCAACCGTACACGTAGCCGGTACTGCCGACCTGCACGCCGCTCGGCCCGCTGATCACCGACCAAGTCGGGGCCGGGTAGCCGCCGCACAAATTGAGCTGTCTGGTGTATTCCTGGCCGACTATCACGGTGTCCGGGTCCGGGGAGACTTCGCAGATCACCGGAGGGTTGGGCATTTGTTGGGCACGCACTTCAACATAATCCAGCTTGAGGTAGCTGTTGTCGTGCCAATAGGTACGCCATTCAAGCCGGTTGCCGGGAGTGCCGTAGGCGAAGTCCAAAGTGAAGTCCTGAAAGACGTTTGCCTGGGTGAACTCCTGCCGGGTGATGGTTCGGGTGGCCAGGATCGTGTTCGTGTCGATTGTGTAAACGTCGATTGTCACCACCGGCTCGTTGTCGGCCGTCACGTTGTCGATGGACATCCGCCAAGTGGCCTGATAACTGTCGGCGGGCAGGCGGGTGATGTACGGTCCGTAGGTGAGGTAACCCGCTGAGTCCTGGGCCACGTTGGCCGACCGGGTCGAGCCGTCCCGCCGGCCGATCAGCTTGGCCAGTTGCTCGTCGTATTCCGGCTGATAGCGCAGGACCTTCAAATCGTTGCCCGCGACGTGGGGGCTGAGCCAATTGGTGACGTTCACTTCCACGCTGTCCCACTGGGCATAGAGACGGCCGTCGCCGTCGGTCATCTGGAATGAGCGGTGGGGCGGGGTGCTCCCGGCATTTGAGCCGTTGTGCAGACACCAACCGGCGGCACCGGCCAGTTTGCCGCCGTTGCAGTCCCGCAAGTAATCGTCTTCCACCGGGTTGTACGTCGTGTAGCCTCGCCGGAACGGTTCCTGCAAATGGATCGGGATCCGCCAACCGAGGTTGGTCATCCAGGTGCAGTAGTTGTTGACCGTGCCAATGGTCTGGGCGGAACACCCGGAGCTCCGGCACAGATGCGGGCAGATGAAATCCATCTTGGCGATGTTCTTGAAATCCGACAATTGGCTTTGCGAGTTCGGGTTGCTCGATGCGGTACAGAGCCGGGTGGGGTCGATGGCCTTGATGGCATTGATCAAAGCGCCGCATTCAGACAAGCTGACGTAGCGACCGTCCTGTACGTCCCGCTCGTTGGAAACGTCGATGTACACATTGCGATAAGAAAGCAACTGGTTAGCCAGGGTTTGCACACAGGTCAGGTGCTGAGCCTGGGTCCGAGCGCCCACCCACGTGCCGTAGGCGTCGCGGTTCAAAGTGACGTCCACGATGATCCCGCGGTTGTTGCACTCGGTGATCAACGTTTTGAGCCGGGTCATGTACGGTTCACGGACTTGTCCGTCGTAGGTCAGCACCGACACATCCTCACCGGCGGGCGTCTTCCAGTGCCCCCAGACGCGGATCCAGTTGAAGCCGTCGGCCACCATGTCATCCAGGTCTGAGGTCCGGTAACTTGCCGTGGTGATCGATTGTGCTCCGTAATAGCTTACGCCCTTCAGATAGGTGGGCACCCCGTCGAGCGTGAAAAACCGCCCATCGGCGCTGATGCCGATGGTAACCGCATACGCGGGGAAACCCGGCGCGCCCAACAAACCGATCAATGTGCAGAGGCTGATAGTGTTTGTGCGACCCATTCTACCACATCCTTATGTCATAAACCGATATCCCGCCGCATGCCCCTTTGTCCGGGGCCCTCCAACCCTGTCTGTTTCGTCCATCGCGCCGACCGGGTTTGCGTTCCTTCTCGCACCCTCGTTTAACAACCCGGCGGCTGATCCGGTCCTCCCAGGCAATCGCGGAATTTCGCGAAATCGACTTGATCCACGTCTCCATCTCCGTCGAAGTCGGCTTTGGCGCAGTCCGGTCCTGACGGTTGTCCTGTCCCTGACAGGCATGCCTGAAAGTAACCGAAATCCTCCTGGTCCACGTCGCCGTCCTCGTCAGAATCGCCTGGGATGACGGCCGTGGTGAATCTCCACACTCGCCCGTGCAGAACAGGGCCGCTCTCTTGGAGTTCGTCCACACGCCAGTAGTGTGCGATACCCTGGCGCAGCAACCCCGGTGGATCGAAGCTTTCGTTCCCGATGGGAAACAGCCCCATGAATTCCGGTGAGTCAACTTCCGCATTGCCGACCGATTCGGAGTCCAGGCCGAAGTACAGGCGATGGCCTACCGCTGTCTGTCCTGCCGTCCAACGAAGGATGATTGAGGGGGGCACGTCAATGGCTCCGTCGGAAGGTATCGGTTGCGTTGCCAGTGCAAGCACCTCGATCGGGACATCCAGGCTCTGGCCGAACCACGCCACGCTCTCCTGGAGCATCTGGAAATGGAGTGTGTAAGCCCCGAGAGCGGGTGCTGTCAGGTTGACGGCGAAGGTCTTCGGCCGTCCGCGGAAAATGCCGCCATACGTCGGGATCTCATCATCTGAGTCGTCGATCAGAAACCGCGACGGTCCGAAAGGCGACCCGCCATCGACGTCAACAAGGACAAAGTCGTCCACGTAAACGTCCACGAATTCATCGGCGGCGGTTTTGCGGTTGTTCCAGCCGCCGATCTCGACGGTGTGGTCGGCCGGGCCCGACAGCCGAAAGACTCGCGAGTACTCCCGCCATCCGGTGTCCTGGTCGGTTCCGGCACCGCCTGAGAATCGAGCCAGGTAGCTTTGACCGCCGAGTCCATAGGCCTGTCCGTCGAGCTCGAAGCGGGCTTCTCCGGCCTCGGTGCTCTCGAGGGAAGCGGGCAGAAACAGCCGATACCGAAAGCCAATGTTCACGTTCATCGTCCGGTCGAGATGGAACGTGCGGGCCCAGGCCGTTGAGGCCCCGTTGTAGTAGGCGGTATTGTCGACGTTGCCGGTACGGGTCCGCAGGCCGCCGCCGGAGAATCCGTAGCTCGCATTCCAGTCCCCATTCTCGTAGGCGGTGTTGCCGGATGTGCCGAAAGCGTTGCGCACCAGGGTCCAGCCGTTTGCAGAACTGTCGAACGTGCAGTTCAGCAAGGTCGGTCCCTGAAGTCCGAGCTTGTAGAAGCCGGCATTCGACCACTGGGCGTTGCCCTCGTTTCGTACAACAATCCTTGCGTCGATGGATTCACCTGGATACATGACGGCTGGGATGTCGTGGGCAAGAAAACGCGCATCTCTTTCCGCCAGTCGATTGAACTGCGCTGCGAACGTTGCGGTTGTATCGATGTATTCCCGAGAGTTGGCCGTCGAAGACCACGTGTCGGTGTTCGGGTTTGGAGGGACGATGTAGGGCGGACCGGGGTCGGCCGCATAGATTCCCGAACCCTCGTCGTACTCGCTCCAGGATTCGATGTAGACCCGGCCATACTGGGGGCTGTCCTTGATGATGCTTTGCCAGGCGTCCCGATAGTGCACTCCGCCGTCGCGAGCAAGGAAGAAGCCCGGATTACGGATGTTCTGGTCCCAGTAGCCGGGCTTGACCGTGTAGCTACGGACCTGTGGTGAGCCCGCCCACTCAACGAGGTAGGAGTTGGTTGAAAACTGCCAGACCAACTCGTCGCACCACGACGGATAGAGCCCCGACCAGGGTGTGGCGATCTGGTATACGCCGTTGTTGAAAACAGGATGCGTGGCTCCGAAGGCCGCCTTCAGCCGCGTTTCCACATCGGTGCGGGTCAGTTGGCTGTAGTTGACGACGTTCTCCATGTGCCAGGTATCGAGCATGACGCGGCCGTTCATGATTCCGAGATATCCGTCCGCTTGAGCATCGGGGTTCTTGGAGAAGTACTGGTTGAAGTAGCGCACATATTGGTTGACCCATTCGTCTTTGCCGGCGGTCGTGGCGACGTCAGGGAACGGCTTGCCGTACCATGTGATCGCGGGGTCGAGGAAGGGCACTGCTTTGGGCACCTCGTAACCCTGGCGGCGCAACTGGCACATTGCATCAAACAGGTTGACCCGCTGTTGTTCCGAGCTGGGGATAAGGTGGACGTACATCACGTCGATGTTCGCATCCATGATGTCCTTGATCTGGCGGATCCAGAAATCGGGCTCTCCGGTCCAATTCGCCCGTCCCTCGACCGGTCGCCAGGGACCCGATAACTGGCCGCCCGTGGCCGTATACCAGTGGAAGACGCTTGCGCTGACGAGCCGATCGCCGGAGATGAACTGCCGCGCGGGCAGATTGAATGTCCAGTCGGAGGCCAACACCGACGTAGATGCCAGCAGCACGACCAGTCCGCCCGGGAACCCCCGCATAGCTTCTTCTCCTCACGAACCCTCTTCACGCATTGTAGCATCCGGCCGCCGGCGGAATCCAAGAGCAAACGGGAATTCGCACAAGCTCGCGCCCGGAAGCAGGCAATTCCAGGGACGCCGAGGCGGAGCGCCTTTCTGCGGGCCGAGGCCCAAGCATGCGGTGACCGGGCACCGTGCGCGCAAGCCGCACAGATCTCCGGCCGTAAGGTCCAAGGCGGACCGCCTTTTTGCGGGCCGCAACCCAAGCGTACTGCGATCCAGAAACATGCGCGCAAACCGCACAGATATCGCACCGCAAGGCTCTAGATGTCGGACCAATCGCCTCATTCACTGTCACCTTCAATCCGATGCAGGCGGTCGGGCCAGTCGCGGCCCCAGTGTTCGAGCAGGTCGGCCAGGCCTCCTTCGAACCAGTAGATCTTCCCACGAATAGCCCGCTTGGCATGCGGAGGCATCCCGCCGATGTTCACGATGCTGTGCAGGCAGTCGGCGGGATGATGGTTCGTCACGTGCGAGGTCCGGTCCCAGTAGATGGCGCAGACCCAGTTGCCTTCGCGGTTCATCCGCGTGATCAGTCCGTAATCGATGGGTGCCTGTGCCCTGGCTTTGTAGGGCCCGATCAGGGGCATGGCCTCCAGCTTGCCGCCGGTCAGCAGGCGGTCCACATGGACGCCCAGCGGCGTGCGGGCCCCGACTGCTTCCGGCGAGGCGGGCAAAGTCGCCCAAACACCCTGGCGCACTACGTACGTCAGACTGGTCTTGTCGGGCTTATCCTTTTCATCCAGGTTCCAGAGGTCGTATTCACTGAAAGCGGGGGCATCGGCGATCGGACGGCGCCAGAGCTCGTTGGTCTTGCCGCTGAGGCGGAAACACTGCTGAATGCCGTAGTATTCGTTCAGGCCCTGGTCTTTGGTTTCCACAACCATCAGCAGGTCGACGCCATCGCCGGTGGGAGCCATGTAGAAGGTCCACTGTTGCGGGATCCAGTCCTTCCCGTCGACCTGCACCGCGTATTTGAGCACCTTGGGTCGCCGGGCAAAGTCCTGCTCAAGGCGGATCACCTCACCAGGATCGATACCGGCGGCCTGCAGATCTTGCGGAATCGGGCCGTACTTAAGCGGCGTGTGCTCGTGGAACCGGTAGCCGAAGCGATTGCCGGGATGAAGACGATTCACGCACGTGGCAAAGCCCTCGTTCTCAGTCAGATACAGAGTGGTCGGGGCAATGGGCATCGCTTGTTGCCCGGTGGAGGAGACTTCCTCGGCGGGCAGGATGATCTGGTTGTTCAGATCGTAGAGTTCCTCGATACCATCCTCGGGGTCCACGGCCACCCTGAACCGGGCACCGCGCTTCGGGGCGGCGTTTCTGAAGACGGCGCGCGCTATGGCCGGCTCCAGATTCGTAACGGCCGGTATCCCGGCCATCTTGACTTCGGAGACGACCGCCCACCCGTCGCCGCTTTCAGTTTCAAGGATCAGGTTGAACTCGCCGGCCTGCGCCGACCCGATGTTGTGTACGGTGACTTGTACATCGTTTCCGGTGATCGTCACATCGTTGCGGCCCACAGCGAGATCGGGAAGAAGCGGCGGCCGTGCGATCGCCTTCTGTAATCTCAACTCGATGACTGAGGTTCTGCCCGGAGGAAGGTCCAGATGGATCGGCGTCCCCCGGGATTTGTGGATGATTCTGACGGGGGGTTCCCAGGTGATTGGTCGGGCGCCGTCGCTCTGCTGGATACCCCGGTTCAGCAGATACTCACCGGGAACGAGTTGCCAGGGTTTCAGGCCGACCGGCATAGGGTCGTTGTTGAAATTGTGGATAAGCACGCGCATGCGGTCGGGTGAAGCGTGTAACACCAGTGCGGCGAAGTTCAGATCAGGCGTGTCCCATGTGACGGCGATCGTCGGAATCAGGCCGTCTTCGATGAGCGAGGTTACGGCGCCCGTGTACGCCGAGAAGATCAAGAAGTCGCCGGGAATGTCAAAACGGTCCGTCTGAAGGACCTCGCTTGTCTTTGCCGCCCAGTTGATCCGCAGGTCTGATATCGCGGGCTCAAGGGCCTTGGCAAAACGGTCGATGTTCCTGTCCGTTTGCAGACGCATCGATTCGGACAGGCCGAATTCGTCGTAGATTGATGAGCCCGTCAACCAGCGGTAGAGCGTGGTCACCTCGACCGACGGCTCACGGGACAGATCGGCCAACAGGTTCTTAAGGTGATCGCGAGGCAGGCTCTGGTCATACTCCGCGCGACCCGAAGACATGCTTGCCAGGTCCATCATCCGGTCGATCGGTTCGAGGAACTTGCGATCGCGGCTGAAGTAGTAGGCGCTGCAAAGGGGGAAATGGTACTTCCAGAGCTTGCCTGGCGACATACCATAGGCGTGGACCCTCTCATCCAGCCAAAAACGGTTCTCGGGCGGATAGATGTTGCCCGAGGGCCAGAACATGGTGAAGGGCATGTAGCCGGCAGGTTTTGGGCCGATCTCGGCCATGGCGATCTCGCGGAGGCCGTCCGCCCAGACCAGTAACACGTCGCGGGCTTGCGGAATTCCGTGCCAAGCCAGCCAGACGAAGTGTCGCATGGGCCGCGAATGGTAGATGTTCTGTCCGACGGCGCTCGGATGCAGGTTGACGCCGTCGGTTCCGAAATAGCACGACTTGAACTGCAGGAAGCCGCGCTGGTTGACTCCCATTGCGACGTCGCGGAGAAACCTGGCCGTTTTCAGGTTCCGCTCGACGTACTGGGGGTTGCCGTAGCGAAGGAGCATCATCAAGGGCTGCGAATCAGCGGCCGGCTCCGCCGCGTGCTCCACGTCACCGTCTTCGGGGTATCCGTTTCCGTGCAGCACATGTTCCCAGACGCCGTCGGCGAGCTTCCGGATGCCCTCGACGGGTATCTGCTGAGCGCTGGTGATGCACGCGGGCATTCCCCACGATCGCAGCAATTCAACGTCATCTCCCCAGCCGCCGCCCAGTTGCCCGTCGGTCGCCTGCCGCTCAGTAAACCACCAGTTGAGAATGGCGTGCGAGCGAGCCAGTCCCTCCTGCAAGAGTCGAGCCCACAACGGCCCCTCGGACTCAGCCCGAATCAGCTCCGGCCCCCAGGCCGTCTGTTCACCGGTCAGGTCGGCAATTCCCGGGTGGTCGGGCCAGAGCTTCTTGAGGGCGAGAAAAAGCTCCAGTGCTTCCTGAGACTGCCGCTGAAGGCCTGACTCGCGGGCCCAAGCCAGGTGGTACCGTGCGCGGTACAGCATTGCCTTGTAGTAGAAGGGGTTGTTCTCGGGGCCGATCTGGAAGATCCGCTCGGCATCTCGTTTGTTGCGACTCGGAATGGTCACACCGCTGAACCACTTGGCCAGCAGGGCGAAATCAGAGGTCGCCGGATTGTCCGGATGAGTTTTCGCCAGTTCCTGCGCAAGCTCCCATACCTTCTGCTGATCCGCCTCTTTCTCGAAGAACGCCAAGTCGCCGAGAACATAAGCCGATGCGACCACGCTCTCGCGCGTGGGCGGCTTCACGGAAGTCAGCAGCTCGAATGCTCGGGCGTACTGCCTCGCGTTGTAGGCTTCGATCCCGGACCGGACTTGTTCGGGCAGCGACTTGCCTCCCGAATAGGCAAGCGTGCGGTTCTCCCAGCGAAAACCGAAATCGAGGGATTCCGGCTTGCGGATCAGGATGGGGCCGTCGGGTGCCGGCGAGACTCGTTCGTAGACCTTGACGTGGTCGACATACATACCGCTCCACGTCACCAGGCAGACGCGGCGAAAACCTGGACCGCCGAGCACGTCCGGGTCCGTGACTTCCAGGAGTTTCGTTCCGTTGACTGTGTAGCTGACCCGCCGACCCTCTTTCTCGGCGACGCACTTGTAGGTCTTGCCATATTCGATGACGAATGGCGGCTTTTCATCGAGTTGGTATGGCATGCAACGGGCGATCGACGTGTACAACTGATTGGCCTGGTTGCCACGGGCGCCGAATTGCAGGAGGTAGCCGTAATTGATGAAGTTGCTGCCACCCAGACCGCAGGCGATGTCGCAGGGCGGCATTTTCGGGTCCGTCTCGGCGTCGAACTCCAGCCGCACGTCGTCGGCGAAGTCGCGGTTTATCATGGCCACGACGCAATCGCTATTCGCGGCCACGTGCATCCGGCCGTCGACGATCTTGCCTTGGCCCAGGACGAAGTCCCACTGCTCGCCGGGTTGAGGCCGATCGAACGAGTCTTCAAATGCGAGTCGCCACTGCGCGGTGCCCTGTTCGTCGCCAATGGCCATTTTTACCGTGCAGAGCATCGCGGCTGCCACGACCACAGCGGCAACGATTCTGATTCGAGAGAAAGGCTTCATGCACACTGCTCTCAGATTGAGCTCTTGCTCACGTCAACCATCGCTTCCCTCGCTGCCGAACATCGGGAGCTGAGCGGTAGACGTTACCATCCGACTGTGCTCTCGCCGTTTAGTTTTACCGCCGCGTTGCTCCGGATCGGAGGACGGAGCACGAATGCATGCGGCGTGTTCCCAAACCGCGGTACCCCGAGACTCACGACCAGCCTCGGCCTGTTCAGTGGGGTCTGCCCAACCCCTGCCATGGGTGCTCTTGCCGGCGTGCCTCACCCGCTACCCCGATTGACCTGGATTTCGACGTGCGGCGAGCACTATCCGCTAATGTTCTCTGTGCTCGGACTTGCACCAAGGGCACGTGTTCGAATCTCCGGTCTGCCCTGCGGAGGCGCCCTTTATCGGAATCAGCTTGCGACAATGATTGCATCTCACACCGAGATAAAGGCTCGCTTTGCTGCAATTGGGGCACTCTCGCGGCCACTTCTCCAGGCTCGGCGCGTCTCCCACGGCGACCTCGCACTCATGGCCACAGCTCAAGCAGACCGCCGGGCGCAGCACGGTGGAAGACTCATTGTCCGACCAAGTCCACCAGCAGACCCCCAGCAGGACGACCACGATAGCACCAAGCATAACCACCCTTCGTGACCAGCCGGGCGACGTGTCGGGAGCATTCGTCATCCCCCATTCCTCCTGAATACCTGAGCCGCGGGGCCATGCCATGGCCGCGTCACTCGTGATGTCGACCGCAGCCGGCAGACGGACGTGCTGATCGCGCCGAAGCCGGGACCAGACACCGCAACAA
This sequence comes from Phycisphaerae bacterium, assembly GCA_035384605.1. Lineage (NCBI taxonomy): Bacteria > Pseudomonadati > Planctomycetota > Phycisphaerae > Phycisphaerae bacterium. Next base: position 4,978 of record DAOOIV010000053.1, on the reverse strand, counting down.
CGTCATTGAACCATTTTCTTCCATTCCCAAACACTGCCGACGCGGCTGCGAATGAAAAACTCTGCATGGGCATCAACGAAGAGAATGTTCATGCCCTTGTCACCGTGATTGTCCCAAGACTCAGGGTAGTTGTTGCTGTCAGTGCCCAGGGTCCCGGGCGCCCCCATGACGTTGCCGCTCTCATCCGCATCATGCATGATAAATGTGCGCGAGGGGGCGGGCTTCAGGACGTTCAACGTGAGCGGCTTGTTGCCCTGCCAGAGTGGATGGTCAGGGGTCCAGTCTGGTGGCCTGGCGAAGTACCAGTTTATCACCGGGAGCTTGCTACCCCGGGTATACCAGCCGTTGTACTCATAGCTGGTGCCGAACCCGTTGCTTGAGACCTTCTGTGCGAGGTGCTCGAAGTCGTTTTGTCCGACGATGCCGTTGGTGGTGATCTCCACAGTGAAGCCGTTCAGCGCGGGTTGCTTCACGATCTTCTCCGGCGTCCTGACACGATAGGTCGTGGCCGGGCACGAGAAGCTTGCGATGTTGCGGGCGTACTTGCGGTACCAGAGGATGAAGAGATTGTCATCACCAGGCCCCCATGGCTCGTTGGGGTTTGATGACGGCGTCGAGCCCAAGTACGGCGTAGGGGGGAAGAACGCGTTGTTCTCGTGGGCATATGTGTTGAGGCAGATGCCCAGGTCGTGAAGATTCGTGTTGCACATGACCCTCTTGGCCAGGTCGCGGGCCTGCCTGAGAGAGGGCAGCAAAATGGAAATGAGCAGCGCGATGATCGCGACCACGACCAGCACTTCGATCAGGGTGAATCCTTTGCATGCGGGGGTGCGACGCGACATGCGGAACCGCCGCCATGTGCCCGTGAGACAATCGGTACGTGCGTACATGAGCTGTACCTCCGAATACCTGAGCTGCATTGTCTCGACCATCAGGCCTGGCGCAGATCCGCCACGGACTGTCGTTCAATCAGATCCACGTCCACTCGGACCTGTTCAGGCTTCATGGTCTTGTTGTCGGCCAACAGTCGTCGTTCGAGCAACTCGACCGCTTTCAGGCCGAGTTCATTGGTTCGTTGGGCTATGACAGTCAGGGGCGGCGTCATTGCCCGGGTGATGTCGGAATCGTCAAAGCAAATCACCGAGACGTCCTGGGGCACCCGCAGTCCCATTTCCCTGCAAGCCTTGTAAAGGCCCCAACCGATGTAGTCGTTGAGCGTGAAGAAAGCGAGCGGAGACTTGAACGTCTTGAGAGCCCGCAATGCCGCCTGGTACCCACCCAACCACCGATGATCCTCCTGGATACCGCGAGCCGACATCTCCGGGTCCACCTCCACTCGCCACTGCGGCCCGGGGTTGATGCCGCGGTTCCGGAGCGCAAGCTCATAACCTCGGATGCGGGCGGCGATCGACGACACGCTTGGAGGCTCAGTCAACATGTAGACGCGCTCGTGTCCCCGATCGAGAAGATACTGCGTGGCCTGGTACGCCCCCTTCTCGTGTTCCGATTCGATCGTATCGACCTTCAAGCCGGGGATGGACCGGTCCAGCAGAACCATCGGCATGCCGCCCAGCTTGAGTTTGAAGAGCGCCTCGATATTGTCATCGTTACCCGTCGGCAGAATGATCGCCCCGCGAGCAACCGTATTTCGCTCAAGGCGTTCGAGGCTTCGCACCTCAGCTTTGGGGTCCGAACGAGAATCATAGATCTGCAGTTCCCATCCGCGGTCCTGGCAAGCCCGTTCGATACCTCGTGCGATCCCCAATTCGAACGCCCCGCCGATGTCGTAGGTGACGAGGGCGACGACGGTCTGTTTCGAGACAGGCGCCGTTCCGTAGGGGCGGACAAAGGCTCCGACGGCCGGCACCCGGTAGGCGCATCCTTCGCGCTCAAGAATCCGAATTGCGCATCGGACCGTATGGGTGCTGACTTTGAACTGCTCAGCCAAGTCTTGGAGGGCGGGCAGCTTGACTCCGGCGGCCAGATGCCCGTCCAGCATTTGTCGCCGCAACGCCTCTGCGACGGC
>DAOOIV010000053.1:0-2942 GCA_035384605.1 Phycisphaerae bacterium | reverse complement strand
GCTGGGTAAGCAATTGTTTTTCCTCGTCCATAGCCGTCAATGTAATCACGTGATGATGAAAATGCAATAGTGTTTTTCCAAGAATTCGTCGCACATCTTCTAAGTTATTGTTCTAAAGTGACTTATAACCATCCTCGCCGTGGATCAGGCCCTGATCTGAAAATAATCATCACATGAGGTGGATTTTGCTTGATTTGTTGCCAGCGGCGCGTTACGATGGGCCACGTGCGCAAGCCGCAGTTCTTGCGTTTGGCCGTTTCCGTCCGGGCGAGGGCTGTGAAGGAAATGCGGCGTGATGGCAGCACAAACGGGTGGGGCAGGTCTGAAGGAGGCAGGTTTCTGAAGCGCCTGGCGCGCAATGTTCGGGAAGGGGCATTGGCGGTGCTGTTTGCTAACCGCTGATTCCCATGCCCGGGGTTGCTTTCAGTTCTTTGAAGCGAACCGGGGACGGTGGAGGCCTTAAGGCGGGTCGCTTTCTTGCGGGCCGCAGGCCAAATGCACTGTGATCCGGAAGGATGCGCGCCAGCGGCACAGAACAGATCTTGGGCCATAAGGTTCGAAGGCATGAGAAAGCGAGAAGGAGGAAAAGGGATGAGGAAGCTCGCATGTGTTGCGGCGATGCTGGTCTGGGTCGGGATAGCACAGGCGGCCGTGGACTGGGAAGGCGACAACAACGGCGTGGGCGATGGTTGGGACTTCAACAATGCCCTGAACTGGGATGATCGCGTCAACCCGGCGGGCAGTGACTGGAATATCCACCGACGGAACTACGGCTACTACGTTCCCTTCAAGGCCTGGGACATCCACGTCACCTCAGATATCGCAACCAGGGGCGCCACGATGTGGGACCGGGTTGATTACCCTGTCACCGTCACGGTCAACGAAAACATTACCTTGACCATGACGGGCGAGTTGGTCCTGCAACGGGCACAAAACGTGGTCGTCAAGCCCGGTGCCAGCCTGATTATGGGACCGTCGTTCGATTCGGCCGATCAGCAGATCAATTTGGGTTCGACTGGCGGTGCCTATATGAAAGTCGAGTCCGGCGGAAGAGCGGCGGCCGGCGTCTTGCGTCATGATAACGGCTCGGTCCTTGATCTGTATGGTACGTTCCGGGCTTCGCAGATCTCTCGCATTGACGCCTGGGAGGGTTACGCGTTTAACGTGTACGGTGGCGGACTGGTCTGGGTTGAGGATATGACCGGTTCTGAGACTGCATGGTACAAGGATGGAAAGATCACCCAGTACCTTTGTTCGACGGTCCAACTCCAGGGCGATCGAACGAGCTTCTTCGAGAATTACGTCCAGAAGGGTGAGGCCGGCGAGTGGGCGGTCGATTACGGCGTCACCCGATCCGGCTACACCACGATCCGTCTACAGCCGGCCGACACGTGTGATTTCGACGTTTCGCCGGCTTCGGTCAACACCCTGCCGGGCGCAGACAAGCTCGCGACCCAGACTCATGAGCTGACGGTCAGCAATACCGCGGCGGCAGGCGGGGCAGATCTCAACTACACGGTGGTTGAGGTGGATCGCAACGGCGTCGTCACGGATGTGCCGTGGCTGAGCGTGGACAAGCCGACTGGCGGGCCAGTCGCCCCCGGCGGCACGGACATCGTGACGGTTACCGTGGACTATGCCAAGCTTGAGGTCGGCGTGAACGTCGCCCGGTTGCGGTTGACCGCCGACTGCAATCCTTGTTTTGGCCGGGACGTCGAGATCATCGCTCCGTTCATCATGATCTACAACGGCGACGTGGATCCGGAGGCCCCCAACGCGGGCGGGCCGGGAATGACGTTTACCGAACGCGAGGGCGAGGCGGACAACTACCGGAACACATCACCGCCAGCCCTGGCGGTTGAGCCTAATGCCTTGGCCCAGGACGGCTGGGAACTGAAGATTGCCGACGGGCCGGATTACAAGCTGAAGCTTCGGACGAGACCGTCGCAGAACATCGGCAGTAGCACTGGCGCGACGATTGTGGGCCGGGTGCGCACGACATTCAAATTCGGGAACAACATAGAGGGTGAGAACCTGTCCATCTGGCACGACGGCGGGGGCTCGCTCGGTTGCCATTGGAGCGGCGCGGGCGACATAACTGGTCAGGGCCAGGGCATCGCGGGCTACCTCAAGGAAACCGCGCGGGGTGACAACCACACCTTCGCCGACCAGACGCTTGATTGGTACGCCGGGTACCACATCATCCGCGCTTGCATGGGGGAAGTGAACGGCTCGCGGGTGATACGAATCTACTTTGATGAGAATCCCGCCCCGGTGATTGAGATTCTCAACGCCTCGAGCAAAGCGTCGGCCACGGATTCAATTGGTTTCGGCACGGGCAGCACGCTGGGTCAGCAGGTCATCTATTTTGACTGGGTCACGGGTACCAACGCAGGCATGTTCGCCCCCGGGGAGGAGGTCGCGCTCATCGGCCGGAACCTGTGCCTTGGGCCGGGCTGCTACGAGAGCCCCTGCAACACCGAGGTGTTTGCCGATGTGGATGGGGACGGGGACGTCGATCAGGCCGATTTTGCCGTCTTTCAGCTCTGCTACACGGGTATGGACGGCGGAGTGTTGACCGACCCTGATTACTGTCAGTGCTTCGATCGCCGGAACAACGACAACTCACCCGGCCAGGACAACGACGTGGACAGTTTCGATCTGGCGGCTTTCGAGGACTGCGCCAGTGGTCCTGGAGTGCCGGCCAACCCGGCGTGCGATGATTGAAGAGGTAGGCGAGGGATTCGAGGCTCGAACTCGAACGTAGAGGAGGAGCGAGAACATGGTCAGAGCAAAGATCCGGTTGATCGCCGTCGTGGCGGTGTTGGGAATGGCCATCACGGTCCCTGCGGCCGAGCACTGGAGAGGTGCGGGCTGGGGCGGTGACGGCACCAGTTGGCACGACGTGCTCAACTGGGATGACTCGATTCCGTCGGCCACGA
>DAOOIV010000052.1 GCA_035384605.1 Phycisphaerae bacterium | reverse complement strand
CCCGAAGCGACCCCCGCACGCCAAAAGCCGGACACCGACCGCCGACCACCCCCCCGCGCCAAACAAACCCAACCGAGATCTTAAGTCGTTTTCGATTAAACACTTAAGGAAAACCGTGGCCGGTTCCCCGTCATCCGTTCCACCCCGAACGCCTCGCCCAACCTCCCCGCCCCGCCCACGTCCTTGGCCGAAAGGGTACACATATTCAAACCGGCGAAATCTCTGCACTTTCAGAACGACGCTGGCAGAAAGGCCACCCGTAACCGCATCCTGACGCCCCAGAAACCAGATCGGAAACCAAAACAAACGTCGAAACAGGTATGGTTTTCCCCGCCCTGGTTTGGCGGTTCCTAACGGGGCAGAAGATGTGATTAACGCACGACGCAGATCAGATCAAGAATCTCTTCCGAAACCTGTGCGGGACCCACTTCCAGCCGATTGGCTTTCGGGGTTTCGGGAGAGGCTTCAAGGTTGGAGAATTGGGTGTTGTCGCCGTGTGCGGTGCCTGTCAGCCTTCAGCCTTCGCCTCCTGCGGCTTGTAGACCCGCTTGTAAGGCTTGACGATCTTGCCGTCGCGGATGGCCTTGGTGCTGACCATGACGCGGACCGGCTTGCCGTCGATAATCGCCCGCACCTTCTGGACATTCGGCTTGAACTTGCGCTTGGTCTTGCTGGTTACCTTGCGACCCACACCGCCCAAGTATTTTGCCTTCCCGCGCCGCGTATACTGACGACCGCTTCGGGTCCGCTTGCCGGTGAAGTAGCATATGCGTGACATCTCATACCTCGCCGTCGTTTGTCATTCCAAATTACGAGCCCTGTATTGTAGCAGTTGCCGCCGAGAATACAAATGTCGACAACCAGCCGAAGATCCCTTCGCAAAACCTGTGCGGGACTGGCCTCCAGCCAGTCGGCTTTCGGGGTTTCGGGATTGGCTTTGGGCCGGCACGTTGGCGAGGCCTTGCGGAAGGGCCCACCCGCGGGTCGGCGAGGCTTGGCCGCGAGTCACAAGTCCTATTTTGACAAGGAGTTGCGATTCAACTGCCCCGCCAACTCTTTCAGCCGTACATGGCGGAACTCGACGGCGGTGGAGTGCTCCTGAAGGCCGATGAAGCCGGTCAGACGACGGGTCGAGAGCGGCCGCTTGTCGCTGTTGACGTCTTTCGAGGCATCATCAAGGCGGGCATCGTATAACCGGGTTCCGTTGAGGATGGTGCGAACCCGCCGGCCGTCGAGCAGAACCTCGATCGCGTTCCATTGGTTGGCCGGGGCTGGAACCTGGATCTCGGGGGCGATCGCATCATAGACCGACCCGGCGAACTGAGCGGGCTTGAACCGCCCACGAAAGGCGGCGTCATCCAGCAACTGAACCTCCAGGCCAATTCGGCTGACCCGCCCTTCAAGGGGCGCTCGCAGGTAGATACCGCTGTTCCCGCTCACCGGAAGCTGATACTCGAGCCTCAGGACAAAGTTGTCGTGCGTTTCCAGTGTGCGGAGCCAGCCGCTTCCACGGCCACGACAACGGACGACGCCGTTCTCATTCGACCAGCCGGGCGATTCGGGATTGCCCGGTCGTACGATTTCCCATCCGGCCAGCGTGCCGTTGTCGAACAAGTTGCGAAAACCCGGCTCTTCGACGCGGACATTGCGGATCTCAAGCCCCGGCTTGCCGGCCTCAAATCGCAGAAAGCCTCTTGAATCAGCCGGAATGGACACCGCGATCGGGTCTCCCGCCTTGCCGGGCGAGTCGCGTTCATCCGCCGCTCTGCACGTGATCCACATTTGCCCTCTGACCACCTCCATGACGGCGTCGATCCAGGTATCGTCGGCGTAGGTGGGCCCGCTGGCCAAAGACGAAGCCACCGGGAACACCCCCGACGAGGTCAGCCGCAACAGAGTGCCTCCGGTGGTCAGCTTCGAGTGGATGGCAAGGCGGTTGTCTCCCCCAGACGCCCGCCGGTACTGAAAATGGAGGATGAATTCATCAGACTCATAGCCGGAGCGTATCATCGACGGCGCCGCCACGCAGGTCATCACGCCCTCGCGCACTTCCCACCGCCCAGACAACGTGATCCACTTGTCGAGATTCTCTCCCGCAAAGAGAATCATTACTGCTGTTGCTGCTATCATGATGGGCAACTCTCCGCAGAAACCGCCGGCCGGCTGCCCCGGCACCGGATGCCTCCGGCCGTGGTGAATTGTGTCGAGACGGGACGCCGGTGTCCATGGCCAAGCCCGCCCGGATCGCGTACAATTGGCCGGTGGATTCGGACACTAATCAGGGGATACAAGCCAATGCCCAGCGCCAGCGAACCAGAAAAGAAGGGCGAGCAGAAAGAGCAACTGACGTTTGAGCAGGCATACTCGCAACTTGAGTCCATCGCCAAGGCTATCGAGCAGGGCAAGATCGGCCTGGAAGACTCGATTGTCGAGTACGAGAAAGGCGTCAAGCTCTTGCGATACTGCCGGGCGGTACTAGCCGAGGCCGAACTCAAGGTCCAAAAGCTCCAGGTAGCCGACGATGGCACCCTGACGCCCGGCCCGATGCCCCCACCGGACGAGGAGACCGCATAGAGCTTATCCGCCGCCCGTCAGGACCGCGACATGTCCGTCATTTATCTCGACAACAACGCAACCACCCGGATCGCCCCGGAGGTGTTGGAGGCGATGCTCCCATGGCTGGGCGAGCGCTACGCGAATCCATCGAGTGTCCATCATTTCGGCCAGCAGGCCCGTCATGCCGTCGAGGTTGCCCGCGAGCAGGTCGCCGCGGCAATGGGTGTTCGCGACCGGCAGATCATTTTCACCGGTAGCGGCACCGAGTCTAATAATCTGGCGATCCGCGGAGTCCTCGCGGCCAGGCCCGAGAAACGGCATGTCGCGACCACGGCCGTCGAGCATGATTCGGTGCTGCGACCCATGCAGCAGCTCGAACGAGAGGGTTACCGTGTCACGTATCTGGGTGTCGACTCGCTCGGGCACCTCGACCTCGGCGAATTGGAGGCTTCGCTGAGCGATCAGACAGCCTTGGTCAGCATCATGCACGCCAACAACGAGACGGGGGTGATCTTCCCGATAGAGAGAATCGCTGCTCTGACGTCAGCGAAAGACATTCCGTTGCACGTGGACGCAGTCCAGACGACAGGCAGAATCCGCGATGCGTCCGGGCATTCGCCGTTGAACCTGGTCGATGTGCCGGTTGATCTGCTGACCGCGTCGGCGCATAAGTTTCACGGCCCCAAAGGCGTAGGAATTCTTTACCTGCGAAGGGGCGCGCGACTGCGGCCGCAAGTGCTCGGTGGGCATCAGGAGCGCGATCTGCGGGCGGGTACCGAGAACGTGGCGGGGATTGTCGGTGCGGGCCGGGCCCTTGAATTGGCGATGAGGCACCTGGATGCCGATTCCGCACGCGTGGCAACCCTTCGAGACCGGCTTGAAGAAGGCATCTGCTCGCGGGTCAGCATCGCGAGAGTCAACGGCGACCGGGTCGGCCGTATCCCCAACACAACCAACATCGGCTTTGAGGCCCTGCAGGCCGAAGCCATCCTGATGCTGCTGAGCAATCACGGCGTGTGCGCCTCCAGCGGCTCAGCGTGCAGCAGCGGCTCGCTGGAGCCGTCGCACGTGCTGACCGCCATGGGTATTGACCGCCGGGTGGTCCACGGCGCGATTCGGTTCAGCCTGTCGCGGTTTACCACCGAAGCGGAAATCGACCAAGTGCTGGACCTGATGCCCGGGATCATCGAGCGGCTGCAGAAGTTGCAGAGATGAGGTCAGAAGCTCTCAGCTTTCAGATCTCGGCTGTTGGCTTTTGGGGTCCGCGCTCGCAGACCGATCTGAGATCCGAAATCCGCCAATCTCAAATCTGACCGCTCAGCCATGGTGGATCCAAGACGTCGCTGGGCCAAGAATCCTTTCTCGGCCCACCCCGTGCCAGGGTTGCCATCCCGCGATAAGTTCGCAGCGTCTTGCTGGGCCGAGTAGCGATAAAAACGGCTGACCTCGGCTCTCGATGCCGGAAAACGCAAGAAAGTCTTACCAACATCGTGAGGGACTGCCCTTCATTTGCACCACGAGCTACTACAGTCAAGTTCACTGCGCTGGGAGGCATGAACACGGCGTGCTTGCGCGGCCATGCGGGTGTCCCACCTTTTTCAAGGTGGGGGAGCGACGACCCATCTGGTCCTGAAGGCGATTGATGCTCCATCCTTTGGGCACGGCGAAATGGGGATCAGCGTTCATGACACCTACCGCTCCGTCTGCTTGCTGAACAGCAAATCAAGCTGCCGGGCAATCTCGATGACTTCGCCGGGGTTCTTCACCGCTCGGAAGGGCCCGGAGATGCGGGCGACGCCGAAGGGCAGCATGGCATCCGCCATGCGGTAGCTCGGGGCCAGCCGACCGGACTCGATTTCGCCGCTGATGGTCGTTGAGCCCTCCTTGAATCTGGCATATAGGAACCCGGCCCCGTCATAGCGCACGCCGGTCGGCGGCGTCAGAATCCCGTACCGGACCTGCACATTGATCTGCGTTCGCTCGACTGCGGTGCGTCCCGGCACCGGTTTCCACACCTCTTTGATATGCACGAGCTGCGTGATCGTCTGGGTGGGATCCAGTTTGCTGGGTTGTTCGACGCGCATTCCCAGTTCAAGCAGCCCGCTTGGGTTGATCAGGAACGCCACCCGGTTGAAGTCGGCGTAGTGGTGCTGCTCGCGGCCGGTCTCGTCGTAGGTGGTCAGGTGGATCCGCGTCGACTGCGACGAGCATCCGGCCAGGCCGGCCAGCAAGCCCGCTAACATGACGCCGTGCCATACCTTGCTCGAATGGGTCATCATTGCCATCCTGTCCCGCCGGCTTGCGGCGATGGTGGCAGTGTACCAACTTGAAATTGTTCTGTCAGTTCTCGGCAACGTGGCGCCAGCCCCTACGGCGTGCCCCGTTCTGTCAGGATGTGTGTGAAAACGGTAGGGCATGGTCGGAGCTACCGAAAGTGGCGGAGACCTGCCGGTCATGGCGGCAGAATTGGCAGGTCTCGGTCGCCATGGCGTCCTCGGCACTGTCCCACAGACTGGCTCGGTCGGTTTTCGTACGCATTCTCGGAGGTTGCCCATCTTAGACAGGGTGCCGCAGTCTCCCCGGTGACATCCTGGCCGGCATGTGCCGATCCGAGCGACGACGGTATAATCCGTGGCCTATGAAACCTCAACAGACAGACTACCGTCTCGGGGCCGTTTCCTTCCTCAACACCAAGCCGTTGATCGAGGGGCTCGGCGATGAGTCGGGGATACGGCTGGAGCTTGCGGTCCCCGCAGAGCTGGCCGGGATGCTGCAGGCCGGCCGTGTCGACGCCGCACTCGTGCCGGTCATCGATATTGGCCGGTCGGCCGGGCGATGGAAACGCATCTCGGATGCGGGCATTGGCAGCAACGGCGATACCCTTACCGTCCAGGTGTTCTCGCGGGTGCCGCCGGAGGACATGACCACCCTCCATGCCGATACGCATTCCCACACCTCGGTGATGCTGGCGCGGCTGGTGTGGAAAGGGTTTCACCGAAGACCATTGGCCGTGGTTCCGCTCAAGCCCGGAACCAGCCTTGAAAACTGCGAGTCGGTCCTGCTGATCGGAGACAAGGTCGTCGGGGCGGAGGTTGGCAGCTTCCCGTACCGGGTCGATTTGGGCGGTGCCTGGCGGGCCTGGACAGGTTTACCGTTCGTATTCGCGGCTTGGGCGGCACCGGTTGACCGGGAGACGACGCATCTGGCCCGGTTGCTGAGTCAGGCCCGCGATCGGGGCGTGGCCCGGGCGGCGGAACTGGCTGCCGAGTACGGCCCGGCCCTGGGCTGGCCTGTGGACTTGGCCAGGGACTATCTGACCCGGCTCATGAAATACACCATCACCCCGGCCGCCGAGGCAGGCATGAACAAGTTCCTCGAATTGGCCAGGGCAGAAGGGCTGATCCCACAGCCCGGAGCGTTGGTGAAATGACCTCGGCTGTTGCGAGCAAAGCCTCTTCCTCTCGCCTGAGCCAGGCCGATGCCTTGGCGATGTACGCCGACCTCTCGATCCATGAGCTGGGACGGCGCGCCCACGCCGAGACCTGCCGGTTGCACCCGGAACCGTATCGAACCTACGTCGTCGATCGCAACATCAACTACTCCAACTGGTGCACGGCCCAGTGCCTGTTCTGCAATTTCAAGGCCCCTCCACAAGACCAGGCTGTCGCAGAGGGTTCACCCGCGGGCTACGTCCTCAGCTTCGACCAGATCGGCCGCAAGATACAGGAGCTGGTCGACATCGGCGGCACTCAGATTCTCCTTCAAGGGGGCTTGGCCCCGCCGGATCTGTTGAGCTTTAACTGGTACCTGGATCTCCTGCGATTCATTCGCGGGAGTTTTCCGAAGATTCACATTCACGCTTTCAGTCCGCCGGAGGTCTTTCATTTTTCGCGCGTCTTTGACATGTCAATCCGCGATGTGCTGCTGAGGCTGCGCGAGGCCGGCCTGGACACCATTCCCGGCGGCGGGGCGGAAATTCTGGTTGATCGCGTGCGGGAGCGCATCAGTCGCGGCAAGACGAGAACGGACGAGTATCTCGAAGTGATGCGTCAGGCACACTTGCTCGGCATGCGTACGACCATCACCATGATGTTCGGGCATATCGAGACCATTGCCGAGCGAATCGAGCACCTGCGGCGCGTCCGCGACCTGCAGGATGAAACCGGCGGCTTCACGGCTTTCATCTGCTGGACATTTCAGCCGGTCGGGACGGCTCTGGCTCGACAATTCCCCATGAGACCCGCCGATTGCACCGACCCGGCTACGACGCGCTCCGTCGTGGCGAGCCCGCCCGACGGGGAACACCTGGTTCTGGCCGGTGCACATGAGTACCTCAAGACTCTGTCGATCGCCCGACTGTTTCTCGACAATATCCCAAATCTTCAGGCCAGTTGGGTCACCCAGGGCCCAAAGATCGGGCAACTGGCCCTGTTCTTCGGGGCCAATGACATGGGATCGGTGATGATGGAAGAAAACGTCGTCTCGGCCGCCGGCACGACCTATCAACTGAACGAGGCCGAGATCCGGCGTCTGATCGCCGATGCGGGCTGGCAGCCGAAAAAACGCAGCTGCTATTACGAACTGCTGGAATGACGTCCAGGTCGGTTACGAACCGACTTGGCTCTTCGAGGACTGCTCCTTAACCTCTTCTCGTGCGATCGGAATGTTCCTCGGCGCTTTCACGCCGAGTCGCACCCGACCACCCTCCTGGCGAATGGAAACCACGCGTACTTCCACCTTTCCACTGATGCTCAAGAGATTATCGAATCGCAGGGTCTCCTCGCAAACGGGCGGATCCATACGCGGACAGCTGACCCGCAGCCGGACCGAGTTCCCGCTGATCGCCAGGACCGTGATCTCGATGTCATCGCCGATCAGGATGGCCTCGTTGGGGAGGCGTGTCAGAACGAGCATGAGTTGTCGACTCCTTGAGTGGATCGATTTGGGCATCCACCGCCGCGCCGACCCAAATCGTACCCGATACGGATGCTGTGTTCAACTGAAAAACCGGATTGTCGGTCGCCAGGCTCTGGCCATTTGGGAATCCTTCATTGACAATGTGCGTCCGTTGCTTGTCCACCGGATATGAGCGTTTCCTTCGGACGCGAGAGGAGGCGATCCATGAAGTCATATCTTGCTGCCATGGTCGCTTTGGTGGGGTTGACCCTCCCCGCCGGCCCAGTGGCGGTTGCGGAAATGCCTTTCATCGAAGTTGATCCAGGCCGGACGACCGCCTTCAGGGAGCGTGGCAGCGCTGAGCCGGTCGTGATGGTCGGCGTCAACTACTTCGATCACCAGACCGGGTGGGCCCCCAGACTGTGGCAGAAGTTCGATGAAAGGCGTGTCCGGCAGCACCTGGCGATGCTGCATGATCGGGGTTTCAACGCCATCCGGGTTTTTCTGACCTACGAGTCATTCCACCGCGAGCCAGGGCAGGTTTATCCCGAGGGGCTGCCCAAGTTCCGCAGACTGCTGGACATGTGCCGGCAACTGGGCATTTACGTGATGCCGACGGGGCCGGACCACTGGGAGGGAACACCCGACTGGCGAAAGGGCGACCGGTTTGCGGATGAGGAGCTGCTGAAAGCGGATGAAGCCTGGTGGAAGGAGTTCGCGGGGCGGTTCAAAGATGACCCGGTGTTGTGGGCATACGACCTTTACAACGAGCCGATGATCGGCTGGGACTCTCCCGCGATGAAGGCCCAGTGGAACGATTGGCTTCGGCGGGAGTACGGTGCGGTTGACAGGATTGCTACCGCATGGAACCGCCCGGCGGAGCTGGTAGGAACGCTGGGTGAGATTCCCGTCCCCCCTCCCCGGGCGGCTCGCAACGATGGGCGGTTGTACGATTTTCAGCGATTTCGCGAATTCGTTGGCGATGAATGGGCCCGCCGCATGGCCGCCGCGATTCGCTCCGTGGACCAGAACCATCTCATCACCGTGGGGCATATCCAATGGGTAGCGCCGATTATGATCGGCGATGTCAGGCATTATGCAGGCTTCAATCCCCGATCGAATGCTCAGTATGTCGATTTCACCACCGTCCATTTCTATCCGCTTGATCAACCGCGCCCCTGCGACTCGCCCGAAGGTCTGGCCGTCAACCGCGTCTACCTGGAAGCGGTGCTGTACCAGTGCAGCGTGGGCAAGCCGCTGGTGATCGGCGAATTCAACTGGTACGGCGGCAATTCCGAGGCGCATCAGGGCTGGAACCTTCCGCCCAAGCCGGCGGAACACCAAGTCGAGTGGTGCCAGACGCTTCTTGACGTCAGCCGTGGACGCGCGTGCGGTTGGCTCAACTGGGCATTTGCCGACACGCCGGGCTCTAGGGACATCACGCGCTGGAGCGGCCTGTGGACCGAAGATCTGAAGCTCAAACCCTGGGGCAAGGTGTTCGGGCAGTTTGCGCGTGACACGAGTCGCCATCCCCAGCAGCCGCGCGAGTTTCCGAAATGGCTTACCGGCAGCGAGTTCGATCATCGATCGCTGGTCACCGACCCCGAGGCCGGGCATGCGTTACGCCGGGCTCTGCGAGCGGCGGCCACAAGGCCGGATTGAAGTCAGAGTGGGCGCACGAAGCCCGCTGCCGCGCGTACGTGACGGGGGACGGCCGGTCGCGCGGCTGATACCATGCATTCATTCAGGAGGTTCGCGCGTTATGACCAGACTGCGGTATACGATCGACTGTATTGGCACGAGCATCATGGCCGCCTGCATGGCCTTTGGCACGGCCGACCCACGCAACATCCGCAACGGCTCGGTCATCCCAGACGAAGGTTACTGCGACCAGCCATATATGGTCATTACCAAGGACGGCAACTGGCTGTGCACGTTCACGACCGGCAAGGGGATTGAGGGGCAGCTCGGCCAACACGTAGTAGCATCGATCAGCACCGACAAGGGCAAGACCTGGAGCGACCCGCCGATCGACATCGAGCCGGCCGACGGGCCCGAGGCCTCCTGGGTGATGCCGCTGGTGACGCCGTCGGGGCGAGTGTACGCGTTCTATGCGTACAACGGCGACCGTATCGACACTCTCGGCGACAAGAGAGGCATTCGAGCCGACATGCTCGGCTGGTACGTCTACAAGTACTCCGATGACAACGGGCGGACATGGTCAGACAAACGCTATCGGCTGCCCGTTCGCGTGACGGCCTGCGACCGGACCAACGACTGGCAGGGCAAGGTGCAGATCATGTGGGGCATCGGCAAGCCGGTGGTCGTCGGTCCGAGCGTGTTCTTTGGCTTCACCAAACTTGGCCGCTACATGCTCGATGAGGGCGAGGGTTGGTTCTTTCGCTCGGACAATATCCTGACCGAGCCGGACGTCGAGAAGATCGAATGGCAGATGCTGCCCGAGGGCGAGCACGGCATCAGGGCTCCCGAATTCGGCTCGGTGCAGGAGGAGCACAACCTGGTCGGCCTGTCAGACGGCAGCCTGTACTGCATCTACCGCACGACGACCGGTTATCCTTGTCATGTCTACAGCCGCGATGGCGGCAAGACATGGACGCGGCCTGAGCATGCCGTTTACACGCCCGGCGGCCGGCGGATCAAGAACCCGCGAGCCTGCCCGCGTCTATGGCAAGCCAAGAACGGCAAGTACCTCCTCTGGTACCACAACCACAGCGGCAAGGATTTCAACGACCGCAACCCGGCCTGGGTGACCGGCGGAGTTGAGAAGGACGGACGCATCTACTGGAGCCAGCCGGAAATCCTCTTGTGGGACCCCGACCCTAAGATACGCATGAGCTATCCCGATCTGATCGAACAGGATGGCCGTTGCTGGGTCACCGAGACGCAAAAGGAGATCGCCCGCGTTCACGAGGTCGATCCTTCGTTGTTTGAAGGGCTCTGGGATCAGGGTCGGGCGGCTGAGGTGACCAGGCGAGGACTGGTTCTCGAACAAGCCCCTGTCATGCCCGGGAGCGATGCGGGACGCGTCCAGTTGCCGAATCTTGTCGAGGGTGAAGGCTTCACCATCGATATGTGGATTCGATTCAACGAGCTGGAATTCGACCAGGTCATCCTGAGCGGGCAGAACGAGGAAGGATCCGGCCTCAGGCTGCTCGTCACGAAAACGGGAACCATCGGTCTTGAACTCAGCGACGGAAAGGAGTTGCGGAGCGTTTGGGATACTGATACGCGGGTTATCAAGGCCGACCGATTGCACCACATTGTTGCCATCGTCGAAGGCGGACCGAAGATCATCATGTTTGTGGTCGACGGAGTGCTCTGCGACGGCGGCGAAGATCGCCAGTTCGGATGGGGTCGCTTCGACGCCGGCTTGACCGATCTCGGCGGCACCCTGCCGCTGCACGTTCCCTCGTCGTTGAAGGGAGCGGTCAAGAGCCTGCGGATTTACGCGCGGCCGCTGCGAGTCTCCGAGGCAGTGTCCAACTACCGCGCAGGGCTTCGCTGACGCGCCGCGCCCGGACAACTACCTTGAGAAAGGCGTGTATCCGGTTTCTTTCTTCAGCCGTTCGAGCTCGGCCCGCATCTTCTGCAATTGCTCCTTGGCCGCCGGATCAGTCGCGAGATTGTGCATCTCGATCGGGTCCCTGGTCAGGTCATACAACTCGTCGAGGTCCTGGATCTCGGGGTAGGTCACGTACTTCCATCTCTCCGTACGGACCGCCGCTACCGTGGGCACCTGCGAAAGCTGCTTCTCCTGGAAGTACTCATACAGGAAGGACTTGCGCCAGGCGGGTGTCGCGCCGGCCAGCAGCGGCTTGAGTGACATGCCCTGCATCGAGGCCGGTGGTTTGACACCGGCGAGATCCAGAATGGTCGGGGCTATGTCGATGTTGAGAACCATGGGTTCGAGCTTGCCCCCGTTCCTGGGGACCCCCGGCCCGCACATGACCAGCGGGATGCGGATCGATTCTTCATATGCGGCCCGCTTGTCACCGCGACGGTGCTCGCCGTGAAAGTACCCGTTGTCGCCGGCGAAAATGATCACCGTGTTATCGATAACAGCCGTTTCCCTCAGCACTTCGAGGATGCGACCCACGCTGTCGTCCACGGCCGCCAGCGCACGGAAGTAGTTGAGTTTCTGCTCGTCCCGCGGGTTCCATGTCGGAGGTTGCAGGTCGGCCAGAGACGGGCGGGTTGCCTGGCTATCGTCTCCGGCTGCGGATCGCCGCCGACTTTGCCAGGTCGGCTTACCCTCGAAGGTATCGCGGAAACTGGGCGGCTCGGGCAAGAGCACATCGCGGTAGAGGTCTTTGTGCCGATCGGCCGGAGTAAAGGGTCCGTGCACTGCCTTGTGCCAGAGGTTCAGGCAGAACGGTTTTTCTCGCGGCCGCTTGATGAAGTCAACAGCGTACTGCGTCAGGAGATCCGTGATGTAACCGCCGGCCTGAAAGTTGCGGCCGTTCTCGTTGAGTTTCGGATTGATGTACTGGCCCTGGCCGACGAAGCTGAGCCAGTAATCGAACCCCGGCCGCGGGTCGGCCACCGGCTTCATGTGCCACTTGCCGATGAAAGCGGTCTCGTAGCCGGCCGCCTGCAGCAGCCGTGGGTAGGTCGGCATGGAGTGGTCGAATTCCATCTGTTCGTTGGTTCGTACGCCGTTGATGTGGGCATAGGTTCCCGTCAGAAAACAGGCCCGGGATGGGGCGCACAGTGAAATGGTCACGAAGGCATTTGTGAACCGAGTGCCGGCCGAAGCGATCTTGTCAATGTTGGGGGTCCGGACGAATGGATGCCCCGCGCAGCTCATGGCATCCCAACGCAGGTCGTCAACAAGGATGAACACGAAATTGGGCCGGCCATCGGCGGCCGAAAACGCGCTTGCCAGTGAAAGCAACGCAATAGCTGCCCTGCAATGCTGACTGATAGATGCACGTTTCATGGCTGTTCTCCTCAAATATACACTCAGCCGGACATGCCGTGCAGCATCACCCTCCTTCGTTTGACTCGCGTACGCCAGAGAAGAAGATCGGTTCGGTATTCTCCGGTACGAACTTGGCCGCGATGAAGTTCAAGTGTCTTACAGGCTAATACTTAGGTGCCGGAGAAGCAAGCCGCCGGATAAGATCGCGTCGATTTCAGGTCTGCTGGGTTTCATGGGGTCGATGGTCTTGCAGGCGAAATCATCTGCCACGAGCCGTTCCTCAGCTCGCTTAACCGCTTGATCCGGTATGACTGAGCCGGAGAATACAGCGGCATCGGCCGACCTGCAAGTCGGCCCGTGGTCGGAAAGGCGACGAGAGCACATGTGTCATTGTCGGTTGTAGGACCCTGTGGCCACTGCGAATTCTCGATCCCTACGTGATCGCTCATTTACGAGCTGACATCAGCAGGCATGCTGAAACGCACTTTGTGCCGGCCAGCAGAAGCGAGGTTGTCACGATGCCGAGGACGGGTACGAGAAGAATGCCGGTGATGAGAGCGCCGAGGCACGCACCGGCGTGATCGCCGCCAACGATGGTCCCGGCCGTGGCCATCGGACGGCCGGAGACCATCTGATGAAGCCCACTGGCCAAGGCGAAGGCGGCACCGCCTAGTATCCCGGTCATCAGGACGAGCACCAGTATGGAAACCTGAACCAGGACCAGAGCCGCCGGCGTGGTTTGCGCTTGGCCTAGGACCGGCAGTAGCAGCGGTGCGAGTACGGCCAGGATTGCCAGCAGCAGGTCAACAATGATCAGTCGCCGCCGCGGTGAGGCATGCACTGGTGGGCCCGGTTTCAGCAGGGTCAGGCCGGACAAGCAAACCACCGGCGGCGGCCCTTGATCTGCGCTTGTGACCGAGGCGGCCGGCGATGCCCGCCGCCCGGCCCCCGCGCAGCCGACAACCAGCCCGCCCATGAATACTGCGACGATCCAGCCGATCCACGAGTAGACATATCCGTAAAGATTCTGGAACGCGAACAACCACACAATGCTCAGCGACATGGTGGCAAAGCCGGTGCTGCCGACCGAAAAGACGACCACCGCTTCGCTGATGGACCGGCCGAGGGCTTTGTACGAGAGCAGGATTATCAGTGCCGCTGCGGCCAGGAAGGCCGCAGCCTGCCACCACTTCACGCCAAGCAGCGGTTCGATGAACCGGCGAGAATGGGCGGCGGTCATTTTCTCCCAGAGTGCCAGCCGGTCCATGTAGACGATCGGGCGCTGG
This sequence comes from Phycisphaerae bacterium, assembly GCA_035384605.1. Taxonomy (NCBI): domain Bacteria; kingdom Pseudomonadati; phylum Planctomycetota; class Phycisphaerae; species Phycisphaerae bacterium. The sequence continues at coordinate 23,430 of DAOOIV010000052.1, read as the reverse complement.
TCAGTGCTCACCACGGCCCCGACGACCGCATCGAGTTCCGCCGCTCGTTGGGCGACCTTCTCGGCCGCGAACCAGTCAACCGCGCCGCTAAACCACACCGGATCGAACCCGACGGGCTCGATATGCCGCTGCTGATAACGCTCCGTTAGTTGAACCGGGTCGGTCGAAACCAGATCTTTCTGCGTGGCCGCAAGGATGTGTGCCGGATCGCCCCAACCGACGATCACTTCGGGAAAGCAGGTCGCCATCGTGTTCCGCAAACCGGCCAGGTAACGGGCCGATTCGGACGAAAGCCGCGCCTGACCGGCGGTGGCCGTCAGACACAAGACTGACTGGTCGTTCATGTTCCGCCTGAGCTCATTGAAGAACTCTCGGGTGTAGAACCGAGCCCGCAACGCGGCAGTCGGCTCGGGCAGGCGGGCAATGACCAGGTCGAAGCGGGCTTGCCGCTTTTTGACGAACAAACGGCCGTCGACGTGGTGCACGGTCACTCGTGGATCATGCAGTGCGGTCCGGTCCTGTTCCGGTAGTAGCGGCAGGATCAGGTCAATTTGTCTCGGGTCGGGCTCGACGCAATCGACATGCTCAACTGGATGTTTGAGTACCTCGGTCAGCAGTCCCTCTGCTGCCCCGCCCAAGAGCAGTACTCGCCGTGGGTCGGGGTGTTGGCACATCCAGAAGTGCGCCAGCGGCACGAAAGTGAAAGGGTCGGGGAAACTGGCGGCGATCTGGCCGTCGCAATACAGGGTGTACTGCTCAGCCATCCGGCCGACGGCCAGGTTCTGATACCGAGACTCCGCTTCGGCGACCAGTTCGCATGTCGGCGACAGGCCCCGCCATCGACGTTCCACGAGAAATTGATTGATTACAGGGCCGGCCAGAAACGCCGTCAACACCACTGGGCCGGCAAGACCCGCCACAACCGCGGCAGCTATCCGTCGCGATCCGGCGCGAACCAGCAGCACAGCCAGCGTCGCACTGGTGATCGCGGTACAGAACAGCACGGTTTGAATCGGAGTCAGGTGCTCGACGGCCCAGAAGGTGAACATCGCCCCTCCGATGAGACTGCCGGCCGATTCGAGAGCGTAAATGCGGTTGACGGAGATTCCAGCGCCGGGCGTCTGGGCCCTGTCAGCGATCGCACTGGCAAGCGGGAAAGCCATACCGACCATGAGGCCGCAGGGCAGCACCAGCAAGATTGCGACGATCACCATCGTCCCAAGCGAAAGCAGTTCACCCGGTCCGATGCCGCACGCAACGCGGGCCTCGCGAAAGCTCCAGATGCTCGCACAAGCCAGGATGCCCAGTAGCAGCAACGCGATGGCCAAGCGACGCTCGGCCCGGGACGTCCGGCGGGCCAGCCGGCCGCCGATCCACGCTCCGGCCGCCACACCGGCCAGCCACGCGCACAGCAGGATCCCCCAGACAAGCTCGCCGCCGGACATGAGCACCATTGCCTCACGCAACAGCAGCGACTGGGTCACGATCGCCTGTGCACCCCATGCCAAAGCCACGATCCACAGGGCAACACAACCCGCTGATGGGCACGAGACCGTGCGGTGATCGATCGACATGCGCTGCATTGTACCCGCCTTGAATGGAGAGTGGTGAATGAAAATTCGCAGCCTCCAACCCGCAATTCTCGGATCCATACTCCAACTTCGCCATCTGCTCGGCGCGGAGGGCTTTGTTGCCCGGCTGGGCGGCTGCGGTGACGCTCACACCGGCCTCAGGGGAGCATTGGGCCTCTTGCGGCGCGGATGCGCTTGATCCGGTTGGTCAGGTGCAACGGTTCGGCACAGGAATTCCTGATCGGCCCCGAGGACGTCCCTCCGAGGATCGACTCCCGGCATTGCTCTTTCGTGTGGGGCTCGGGGTGTTGGGGGCCCCATGGCGAAATCGGCAGGTTGTGCCAGACGGACGAGGCTATTCGATAAGCCGCCCGGTACGAAACAAGGTCTTCCGGCGTCGGGTGATGGGTATCACGGTTGTCCGATGACTGTGACAACACGATCATTTGCGGAGCGCGTCTTCGTAGCCGGTCCCATGCCTTTTCTTTCGGTAAGCTCTTGTTGTTGCCGTTCATATGGCAAAGTCGCGGTCCATCTGTTCTCGCGGATGTTTGTGCGGCGACTCCCACCGGGTATGGCGTTTTCTTGCGAGATCGACGGTCTTTGCGGATTCAGCCTTTGGTGGGTCCTAAGGCGGACCGCCTTTTTGCGGGCCGCAACTCAAGCTTTCTGTGATCCAGAAACATGCGCGCAAGCCGCACAGATGTCTGGCCGTAGGGTTCTAAGATGCCGCATTGTGTGGCCGGTCTTCTGTTTGGTCCGGCCGGAAAAGGCAGGTTGCGGGTCATTTTTGGGAGAGCAAGTCATGAAGCGCACAGAACGTCTGTTTCTCGCCAGTGGTCTGACAGTATTTGTCTGGCCTTGGATCGTGCTTGGTGCTGTTCCGGGCGTGGAGACGTTTGACACCGACACGGCCGGTTTTGTGCCCAACACCACCTCGTCCGTCGTGGTGCATGTCGGCGGAGGAGGAAATCCGGACGGCTACATCGAGACTCGCAAGGTTCTCACGCCGCCGGTCTTCGACATCGGGGCGATGCCCCTTGATCCGGACTTTACGGGAGACTATGCCGCCGCAGGTATTGGGCAGATCTCGGTTGATCTGAACTTCAAGACGGACAATATCACGGCAGGCTGGATTCGCTTCAGGCCGAGCATCGTGGAAAACGGCTGGCTGTATCCGTTGACCAACAGCTTTCCTACCAACGTCTGGAACACCTACGTGGTCAACTTCGATCCGACCTGGACAGACCTGCAAGCGCAGGCCGCCGGATGGCTTACCGACAATGATATCAATCCCGCTGCTGATCCGAGTCCACCGTTTGCGACCGTACTGGCCGGCGTTCTCACGACCGAGGTGCGTCTGGCCAGCGAAGGCAGTACCATTGTCGGCATCGATAACTTCGCCATCGCCGTACCGGAACCCGGCATGATCAGTCTGCTTGCCGCCGGCATCATCGCCGTGCTGCGCCGGCGGGCCTGAGTGAGCGGCAAGTGGCGCGGCCGGACGTCTCTACCCAGTCGGCCGGCGCAACCTCCGTGGAGGTACGGAAAACCCAAACAACTCTTTTAGTGCTGTCTGGGTATCGAGGCTCAGAGGACAGGCAGTCCCTCACGGGGTCCCCACTGCCGAGTGGGCAAGTAGGGCAGGTGGCTGATGAAGCCGAATGAGCCGAAAGGGTTCTGGTTATCGTGGATTACCTCGTCAGCTCGAATGTCTTAGAGCCTGAGAGGCCGCTGATGACGTCAGTGGCAGTGATGTTCCATGTTCCCAGGCGGTCGTTGAGGGCGAACCGGATCAGCCACGGCTGGGGCGTCTCGTCGCCATCGAGCCAGGCGCCGTAGTGGGAACGCTCCTGGCCATCAGGGCCGAAGACCCGGATTCGGATCACGTGGCCGGGACGCGGCTTGTCGTCGTGGTCGTGAACGGAGACCTTCAACTCCAGACTGTTGCCTCTGCGCGCTGAAGCGGGTGCCTCCAGGGTGACACCGCCGACTCTGTAGGGCAAACGAGCAACGACCACAGGCGAACTTCGCTCCACGTCCAGCTCGATGGCGTCAATCATCTGGGCTTCAATGACCTGCTGCGTGGTCAGGGCCGGCTCGGCCGATGCGGCCTCTGGCCAGTCTCGCCTCCGGTCGCCCCGCCCCGTGATTGGCTTGACAAGCGCGGAGGATTCGGATTCCGTCAGGTCAGCGACAATAGGCGTCGATCGCCGCAGGTCGTATGTGTGGCGCCGCTGGGGCCAGATCATCCTGATCCGGACAGGCACCGCCGGATCGGTAGCCTCGGGCGGCAGGATGGCGTCGATCCAGATGTCGCCACGCTGGTAGGAATAGACCTTGGTGCCGAGCTTGCCAAGGGGATGAGTGTAGGAGAAATGGAACACGGGTTGAACGTTGGCGAACTGCTCCAGCAGATTCCGGAAAGTCCGCACCGTGTCGGGATTATCGCGACCTTCTTTCCAGAGCACGCCGTTGATCAGCATGGAGCGTCCGTTGCCGTGCTCGACACCCAGGAAGGAGGCAGGCTTGCCCTCGGCAGCATCCGCGACTTCAGGATGACGGCCCCGCAGTTGTGCCGGCCCGAACCGGCTTTCGACGGAGACGGCCGTGCTCATCAGCGTGCGCCGCTGTTGCATCGATGCGACGGGAGCCGATTGAACGATTCCGAAGAAATCGTCCATCGCCCGCTGCGGCCGAACCCGGCACCTGTCATCGAACCACGCGGGCGGGATATCTGCGATGACGGTGCCGCCCTCTTGAGCAAACTGCCGGATGGCCTTGATCTCCTCGTCAGACAGAGCGAACGCGTGAATAAGGAATAGGACCTTGATATCGCCCTTGCTCAGTCGTCCCTGGCGGACTTGGCCGGTGGAGACGTACTGCGGCGAGTAGCCCGCGTCGCCGAGGAGGTTGAGCAGGTACTCGTGGGCCTTGATGGTGTCGGTGGAATCGCCGCCGGCCTCGCCGATGTGCTGGGACGGCTGCGAGTGGAGGAGCGCGACGGGGTTTCCGGCCGGGCGGCATTGGGCCAGTTGGGGGCCGAGGCCGAGCCGGATCTGGTGCCACGAGGGAAGAAATTCCTCGGTGAAGGGCATGAGCGTCAAATCAGGCGCGAGCAGACCACCCGGAATGGTGAAGTACTCGATCATGTTGTTGCCGCCGAGGATCGACAGCCAGAGCACATGGCGGTTGCGAGTGGGGACGCGGCGGTCTTCGACGTAGCCGCCGAACCAGTTGCCGCGCAGCACGCCGGGTCGTCCGAGGGCATTGACCAGGAGGTTGTCTCGCACAGTCAGGTATGGTCCCCAAAACGTGGCCTCGGCCAGGGTCAGCTCAGGGTCGCCGACCGGAGAGCCTTCGGGCCCGACGACGCCGGGCGGATTGACCTTCTCGATGGCTTCTCGTCGGGTGCGGATGTTGTCGGCGAACATGAACTCGCCGGCCGAGAGGCAATCATGCAGCCGCACGAAGCTGCCGGTGTTGCCGTCGATGGCGCCGTAGGCCGGTTCGACATCCTCCCAAAGGGCAAAGCTCGTGCCCCACGCTTTGTTGAGATCATCGAGCGAGGCATAGCGTTTTTTCAGGAACTCATTCAACTTCTCGCCCTTTGCGGGCTTGGGCACCGGTATCTCGTCGCCGAGCGAATGAATGATTGCTCCCTGGCCGCTGCCGAAGGTCATCCAGCCGATGTCGTCGCGGGCCTGAGGCAGGGGGTCGCCGGAAAGCACGGCGGTGAAACCGAGTTTTTTCATTTGGAGGTTGCCGATGTGGTTGCCGTAATTGGATATGGCACCCCACATGGCGATGGGATACTCGCCGCGAGACGGGCGTCGGATGCGAATCTCGACTTCACTGCGGTGAACCGTTTGCCGGTCGACGGTGAGACTCGCGCGAAGCCGTGCGCCCCAACTGACAACCTGTCCTGGGGGAATCTCGAAATCGATTCGGTCGGTACCGGCCGCGACTTTTAGAGCCTGGGCTGAGAACACCCGGCCGTAGCAATCCTCAAGGTGCACGTCCAGTCTCACCTCTCGATCCTCAGGCGTCATGGCCGACAAAGCGATTTGCCCTTTGATCGGCTCACTCGTTTCGTAGAAGCCCTTGGAAGGCTGGATGCTCTGTATGGCTAGTGAGGAGCGCACGCGCACAGCGAACGACCCCCAATTCTCCACACCTTGCCTGCTGCTGATGATGCAGTCGACGAAGTGCCGGCCGGCAGGCATCGCGGGCAAGGCAAGATCCCATTGGAGGCGGTCACCGTCGGGAATGATGACGTCTTCGCGGTCTTCGAGGATTTCGCCCCAGAGGTTGCGGACACGCAGCCATCGGGTCAGGCCTGATCGCAGTTGTTCGCCGTGCTCGGACGACCACGCCGCCTGGACGCGGACGGGTTGCGGCTTGGCCAAAGCCTCGATTTCCATGCCGTCGGGGAATCTGCTGACCCAGCGAAGTCGCGGCTCGCGCCGGGCCGCCCAGAGCAGGCAACGGCCGGCCAAGGCCATGTGGTAATCGTATTGGACCTCGGCGGTGTAGTCGTATTCCATGGTCGGGGCGATCGCACCTGGGGCGGCGGCAAAGATGCTTGATTGTTCGTTGTAGTCGACGATCGCGACGCGCCCTTGCCCGAAGGTATGTGTTTGCAGCAAGGCGGGCGCGATCCGATCGGGCGTGAGGATGTCGCGGCTGGGCATGAACCAGTTGCGGTAGAATTCGAGGCCCGCGAACGGGACGCCGTTGACGATCTGAGCAGGAGCATCTGCAACGGTACCCTGAAGCAGGCGCGGGTCGAAATCGTGCTTATAGAACATCACCAGGCCGGTGCCATCGGCCACTTGGCGAAGGATCTTATATTGGCAGGTCTCGTTGAGCGACGCGAGGCGGAAGTTGGCGAGCACGATGGCGTCGAAACGATCGTCGAGCAGGCGTTCAAGCATTGCGGCCCGCTCGCTGCCGGTCGACTGTTCCAGCCACATCCACAACCAGTACCATTCGCCGAGGCGGAACCAAGTCAGCGTAGGAAAGCCATGGACCTCGATCGGCACACGCCGGGCCAGTTCGCACACGTCGTAGGCTCCGCTCCCGTTGGCCAGGAACAGCACCTTCGGCTTGCCCGCGTACCACGGGTCGGCCCACTTGGTGTGCGGTGTTTCGAGGCCCTCACCGAAGCGCATCAGAGCATCGCCGTCGAGTCGCCAGCCGAGTTGTCCGAGTCGCTCTTCGGCCGTCGCACCGAAGGCTGAGCCGGCGGGTTCCCCATCTCTTGCGGAGCACGGGTTGGGAAATGCTACAACCGGAGCAATAAGCAGAGTCGCGATCAGCCGCTGGCCCCAGAATCCCTTCGGGGGCCTACTGCGTCGGGGATCCCCATCCTCATTCGCGCCGCACGTGGAGTGGACGCTGCGCAGCGGGACGGCCCGGAAAGGATTCCGGGCCGAGCGGTTCGCAGGACGGGCCCGGAAAGGATTCCGGGCCAAGCGGACCAAGGGACTCCGGGCCGAGCGAAAGGGATTCCGGGCCGAGCGGCCAACGTCAAGAAACCCCGGCAGAGCCGCGATCAGGTGGTTACTCGAACAGGCCACGGTACAACCTTTCCTTCTTGTAGGCGGATAAGCCTTCGCGGGCTTCCGGGATGGCGTGTGAAATCAATGCGACCGTGCAGGCCGGGTCGTCCCATAAGGGCTTCTCGTTTACCGCCCAGGTCAGCCGGGCCAGTTGACGCGACGCCAACGCCAGGTGCTCGCGAGGTTTCTTCTCGGTGAAAAAGGGGTGATATGGCAGGTCATTGCCGATGCGGCTCCGCTGACGACGGATGCCTTCGGCGTAAGCTTTGAGGACCTCGACCTGCTCGCCGTATCGCTGTCGCACGGTTTGCACGTTTGGCTCGACCAACACCAAGGCGTCAGCGGCGAATACGCGCACCGGCCCGCGTCGGGGAAGAGTCTCTTTGACGATCTTGTCGATGGCGTCGTCCGGCCGGTCGGCCACGAAGAGGACACGACCGAATCGCTCGACGAGGTCGTATCGCGAGTACTCGGCCTTGCCCCAGTCGCGCATCCAGGCGATGAACGCCCAGTTGGAGAAAAATCGGATGTCGCGATAGACGTTCAGAGCCCAGTCTTCGCCGGCGGTGGGCGGTTGGAAGCCGAGTTGTTGCCAGGTGACACGGGCTTCGACCGTCCACAAGCCGTCGTTCGGGCCGCCTTGGTAGGCGTGTTCGATCTTCAGATCAAGCGGGCGGCTGCCGACGGAATCATGTATGGACCCGGTTGGCGGGGCGGGTGGTCCCTTGACCGACTGAGCGGGGTCGGTCAAGGGCGGGGCAAAGCTGAGGGTGACAGTCCGACCATCTCGCGAGATGAGCACATCGGCGGTGTTGACCGGCGGGACGACGCCACGTTCGCGGTCATGTCGAGGCACCGCCTGTGTATCAATGATTTCCGGCTCCTGCGGTCTCCAGATATTCTCCGGCAAATCGTCCTGGATATCGCGCTTATAGCAGGCCAGCGAAATGAGCAAGGCCTGGTTGTTCCAGCCGATGCGAAACAGCGTGGCGTCGGGACACAGGACGTTCGGTTCCATCCCGTGCGACATTCCCCAGCCCAAGGCCGTCTGCCGCCAGGCCGGCTCAGTGAGCCGGCCGTCGATCGTGATCGCTGCGTCGATTCGCGAGGCGACGTAGATGGGGAATGGCAATGGTGCTGCCTGCGGCTCGCCGGCCGGGGCGGATGCGGTCGCCCCCCCCGCCTTTGCTGTCCATAGTAGAAACAGAATGATCGGAGCGCGTATATGGTTCATTGCGACCTCGTATCGGTTGTGGGTTGCCCTCGCGTGCGACCGAAAACATCGGTCATCTCTGTTGGCGGACATGCTAGGGATTCAGGTTGTGGCTGGCAAGGAGGGGTGTTTGATCGCCGAAAAGAAGAGCAAGCCCCGCGACGGTCTGAGCCGTCGCGGGGCACCCAATCACGGGCAATCGCAGAAGGAGGAGGAGATGACCGTCAATCCCGCGCTCACTTGGTTTCCCGTGCTGTTTTTGGCAGGTCGGTCACGCATTGCCGAGCCTGGCCCGATTCCGAGGGCTGCGCCGGCGAACGTGAACAACCAGCGGGAACCGCCACCGATCGTTTCGGCGATCATCTGATCGCCAAGCTCACAGCACGCCGGCGAAAACCAGCGTTTCAGTAGCTTCGTTGAATGCCGTCCGGACCTCGAGACAGATCTCTTCGGGCGATAGCGGCTTGCTCACCACCCCGCAAGCGCCGAGTTCCCGCGCCCGCTGGACGTTGTGGGCCTGTTCCGGCGAGGCCATGACCAGCACCTGGGAGCGCATCAGCCGGGGGATGTAGCGGATCACCTCCAGAACGGCGATTCCGCTCATCTCGGGCAGATCGAGATCCAAGACGACCATATCGATCCGGGTGCTCATCATCAGTCCGATCGCATCGGGACCCGAGCGAGCCCGGTAGGTCTTAAACTCCTCGTCACCCAGTGCATGCTCAACCAGGTCGAGATCTTCTTCGCAATCGTCTACCACTAATACGGTGGGTACGCGCATCACTTCCCCCAACAACCCGCCGCCTGGTCGGACCCATTACTCCCACCCCACGGCCGGTCGCATCTGCGGAGTGCCATCGGCAACAAGCCGACGGCGTCCCGGCTTCGGATGCTCTGGAATCGGACAAGCCGGCGGTTTGTGCCCGCGAACACTCGGACTGGCATCAGCCGGCCGGCGGACGTGCCTGGACCGCTGCCACCCCGGCTCGAACTGAAAAGCAGTCCCTCAAACATCGAATTCAGATCGATGAATGTCAAATACTATCTGAAAACGGGGGCTCGCGACGAGCAAATAACCGTGCTTATCGGCCACACGGTTGAGATATGCGGACGTGCGGCTCGAACCTCGGTTACGGAACCGGCTCTCAGCGAACCGACCGCCGGATAATGCTTTCACCGGCCAGGTACACAGGGTCTGTGACGGTCCAGGCGGGGAAACGCCTGAACGATCACGGACCCTGCCGCAGGCGGTCCTTTGCGTGCTTGTGATTGACGGGTATCCTACCTGCGCAGATCGGCATTCCCACCTGACTCTGCAGGGGGAATACCTGCGGATCGATGATGTGGGCCTGAATAGCGAGGGTTGGTGAAACAAGCCTGTGGAGACGCCTCGACTGTGCCGGGCGGTCGGTGACCGATGGTTCCCGTTCTGGCGGATGAAGAGGGAGCCAGAGACGCTTCCGTGGCCGCTGCCGAGTCCGCTATAATGTGGTGATGGCACGTGTGTATCTGGAAACGAGCTTCATCAGCGCCTGCGTGACGGACCGCACGGATACGGCCAGCCTCTATCAGCGGCAGGTCAGTTGCGAGTGGTGGGACACTCAGCGTTCGGCTCACGATTTGTTCGTGTCCGCTGAGGTGATCATTGAATTATCCGGTCCGGATTTCCATGGTCGCGATGAGGCTCTTCAGAAGATTGCAGGGATCCCGCGACTGGCCATTGGTGACGAGGTTCGCGGATTGGCGGGGCTTCTGGTGCAGGAGAAGGTTATGCCCGCACCAGTCGCAGGTGATGCGGTTCACGTTGCCGTCGCCACGGTGCATGGCATGGATTACGTGCTGAGTTGGAACGTCCGCCACCTTGCGAACCCCAATAAGATTGAGCACTTACAGCGGATTTGTCGGCGCGTTGGTTTGATGCCGCCTTCAATTGTCACACCGGACATGCTATGGGGGTCAGAGGATGAATCCTAACGCACAAGGACGAAGACAACCCGACACTTTGATCGACGAGGTACGTACAATTCGGCGATCCATTTCCGAAGAGTCCGGAAACGATGTTGACCGGTTGTGCGATCGCCTGCAGGAGTTGGAGCGCCAACATCCTGAATGGACGATTATTCAAGAACCGGCATATCGCAAGCCGTCAATGCGGTCTTCCCCGTCCTGACTGTCGGACAGTCCCCTCGGCAGATCACCGGGTGTCCACCCTGCTCGTCGACGGCTTTTCATTCACCTGAGGGTGCCTCATGAGTGGACCGAACGATATTTCCCGCCGAGGTTTTCTCGTTGGTTCGGCGACGGCCGGGGCTTCCCTGGCGCTGATGCAGGGCTGCTCGCTCACGACCTCGCAAGACACGGGTGACAACATGCTTGTTCTACCGCAGGGGAATGAGCCGCCTGTTCGGTTGCCCGACCTGAATCCCGCGCGATGGATCTGGTATCCGTCGCAGCGCTGTCTGCAGAACACGTTTGTGCTGTTCCGGCGGAACGTCAGCCTTGTCGGCAAGCCGAAGAAGGCGACGGGCTGGATCAGCGCCGACAGCCGGTACCTGCTGACGGTGAATGGCAAGCGGATTCAGTGGGGGCCGTCGCCGTGTGATCCGCGGTGGCTGGAGGCCGATCCAATCGATCTGACCGGTTCGCTGCAAAGCGGCGAGAACGTGATCGGCGCGACCGTCCTGTTCTACGGCGTCGGCGAAGGGACCTGGCCGGCGGGCAAACCGGGTTTCCTGTTCCGCCTGGAAATCGAGTACGCCGATGGTCGGGTCGAAACGGTCATTTCGGACGAGAATTGGCGTGCCCATTTGTGTCGGGCATGGCTGCCGGGTCACTACAAGCGGGATTTCTGCCGGACGCTGCAAGAGGAGTTCGACGCCCGCCTGTATCCCTACGGTTGGGACACGGTCGAGTTCAAGCCCGATCATGATTGGCTCGCGGCTATGCCGTTGCATTGTTCGCCCAACGATCCGCCGGTCTGTGCCGACTATCCGGATTACCTGCACGGTTTCCACGGCGAGTCCCACGCCTGCGAACTGCGCGCTCGAAGCACCGCGCTGCTGAAGGAATACATGGTGCCCGCGGTGGATCTCTCCGAATCGCTGTGGCTGACCTGGAAACGGTCGCCGGAGGAGTACTTTGAATTCGGCGTTCCGGGCGCGTTCGACGTGGACCGCAGCCTGGCGTTCACGGAGGGCGGTCCCGGCGAGTGGCACGTCCAGCTTGACGGCCGGCGCGGCGCGGTACTCACGTTCGAGCTGGCCGAACAGGTGATCGGCTGGCCGGGCTTTACCATCGAGGCCCCGGCGGGCACCGTGATCGAACTGCTCGTGCACGAGGCCCACGAAATCGGCGGCCCGCCGTTGCTCAACACGCACTGGAACAGTTGGGGCCGCTTTGTCTGCCGCGAGGGTGTGAATCGCTTTGAGACTTTCGACTTCGAGTCGGTTCGCTGGCTGCAACTGCACATTCACGGCGCTACGGGCAAGGTCACCGTCGGCGACGTCCATGTGCGCCGGAGGATCTTCCCGTGGCCGCATCAGGTCTCGGTTCAGGTTGACGAGCCCGAGTTGCAGCGGCTGATCGGGGCGACCGTCAACACGATCAACAACTCGTGCCAGGAGACGTGCGTGGACGGCATGGCCCGCGAGCGGCAACAGTACAGCGGTGATTGCGGCCACCAGTTGCATGCTCTGCACCTGGCGTTCGGCGAGACCACGCTGCCCCGCCGTTTCATCACCACATTCAGCCAGGGGCAAGCACCCGACGGCTACTTCCTCGACTGCTGGCCGGCATACGATCGCCTGGCCCGGATGATGGAACGGACCGTCGGCCTGGCCGGCTGGGGGCCGCTGATCGATCATGGAATCGGCTTCAACTTCGACTGCTGGTATCACTACCTGTACACGGGCAACCTGAAGGATTTGGACGAACCGTATCCGCGGTTGTTGCGGTTCTGCGACTATCTTACAACCATTCGCGACGAACGCGGGTTGCTCAAGGTCGAAGGTCTGGGCATTCCCTGTGTCTGGATCGACCACGTGGCCTATCAGAAGCAGCACCACAAGCAGTGCGCGCTGAACCTCTATGCCGCAGCGATGCTCCAGCATGCGCTGCCCTTGATCTGCCGGGCGTTTGGTGATCGTCAGCGGGCGGAGCGGGCCGAGGCGTTCGGGCGTGAACTGCTGGACGCCGCGGTCAAGACGTTCTGGAGCTGCAAGCATCAGACGTTCGTGGCAAATCTGCCGTGGCTGACGCAGGAGAAGGACGTCCGTTTGTGTGATCGTTCATTGGCGACGGCCATACTCTTTGACCAGTGTCCGGACGGGCAGACCGACGCGTCGTTGCGGGCGTTGGTGGATTGTCCGAAGAACATGGGCTTTTCATATCCGGCCAACGCCTGCTGGCGGCTGTGGGCCCTGGGCAAGATGGGGCGGGCGGACGTGATCCTGAAGGATTTGCGCGAGCGGTGGGCAACGATGGATTCCGTGCTGTTGAACAACACGCTCCAGGAGGACTGGAAGGTGACGGCGGACTCGGGCTCGCAGTGGAGCCATTGTCCGGTCTCGCCGCTGTTCGTGTTGTACATGAGTATCGCGGGAATTAAGCCGTTGGAGCCGGGCTTTGGCCGTTGCGAGATCCGGCCGCAACTTGCCGACCTGCGCGAGTTGAGCCTGACCGCCCGCACGGTTCGCGGTCCGGTTGAGTTCGCTTCCAAGGGGATCCAAGGTGACCGGGAGATCACGATTTCGCTGCCGCCGCGGATGGAGGGTGAGCTGGTCCTGCCCGAGGCCGAACGGGTGGACCTGGAGCCGATTTCGCCACCGGCCGTCGGCCGGCGACGCTTCCGGCTGCCAGCGGGCAAGGCGGTCAAGCTTCATCTGCGACAAACGTGAGGGTCACCGGGGTCGGTTCGACGAACGTCGTCCGGGAGCATCCCCCCGGCAGAATAGTGCCGCAGGCACGCACGAGAGTAGCCCAGCAGAGAATGAGGATGGGAATCCTCCACGCGAAAGGCCCCAGAACGGATTCTGGGGCCAGCGATGCATAACGGATTCTGGGGCCAGCGATGCATAGCGGATTCTGAGGCCAGCGAATGGTCTTCGGGATGCCGTTCGTTCCGAGCGATGAATCGCCGAGCTCCTATCACGGCCTCCTTCGGGGACACACGTTATGAGCAAAAAGCCCGAACCGACACTGTTCGGCTCCTCGGAGCGGCCGGCAGAACCGAAGGCAGGTCCGCACGGTGTCGCCGTTCGCGAGGTTGAGTGCCGCAAGCTGCTGAATCGCTGCGGCATCGACGACTTCTCGTTTAACTGCTACGTCGGTTGCGGGCATGGGTGCGGTTACTGCTATGCGCGGTTCATGCAACGATTCCGCCCGCACGACGAGGAGTGGGGGCGGTTCGTCGATGTCCGCGTGAACGCGGTTGCGGCTTTGACACGGCAGCTTCGGCGGCTGGAGCCGGGGTCGGTGTTCACCTGCAGCGCGTGCGACGGGTGGCAGCCGATCGAGGCACACTATCGCCTGACGCGCGAGTGCTGCCGCCTGCTCGTTGCGACCGGGTTCCAACTCAACATCCTGACCAAGAGCAAGCTGGTGCTGCGCGATCTCGACATTCTGACCGGCGGGCGTGTTCAGATCGGTGTAACCATCACCACGCCGGACGAGAACTGGGCGGCTATCTGGGAGCCGGGGGCGTCAACCGTTGCCGAGCGGATCGAGATTCTTCGGCAGGCCAAGGCTGCGGGTATGTGCACGGCGGTGATGTTCGGGCCTCTGCTGCCGGGCATCAGCGACACCGACGAGGCTCTGGCGAGGTTGTTTGCGATGGCGGCCGAGATGGGCGTGGACCGGATCTGGACCGACCTGCTCAATCCGCGTTCGCGCGTCTGGCCGGCCGTTCAGCAGGTCTTACGTCACCACTGTCCCGAGCTTTATGACCACTATCAGAGAGTTTTATTTCACGCTGCTTTTCGACGTCATTACGAGCGCCGGCTCAATGCCCGCATCCGCAAGGCCGCCCAAGTGGCGGGAGTGGCTGAGCGCCTGACGTAGACGCCGGGATTGGGGCGGGCTTTTCGACTCAAGGCCGTTTTTACTTGGGCATAGCGGCGTTGGTCGACTTTCGCCATTCGGCCAGGCGAGCGTGCAATTCGCGAACGCGCTCGGGCATCCTCTCCGCGAGATCGTTTTTCTCACCCGGATCGTCGCGCAGGTTGTACAGTTCCAGTCGGCCGGTCTCGAAGAACTCGAGCAGTTTCCAGTCTCCCATCTGTATTGTGCCCACAGGCGCGGTGCGCCACTTGCCCGTGCCATAGCCCTCCAGATATCCAGGGAAATGCGTGTAAATGGCGTCTCGCTTGAGCTTAGCGGCCGGATCCTTGAACAGCGCGACCATGCTCTCACCGTCGAGGGTTTGCGGCGGCTTGGGGGCGCCGGCCAGTTCGAGCAACGTCGCGTACACGTCTACGTGAATGGTCGGCTCGTTGCAGGTTGTGCCCGGTCTGGTATTTCCCGGCCAGCGGACGATGAAGGGCACGCGCACGCCGCCTTCGTAAAGCATACCCTTACCGCCGCGGAGCGGAGCGTTCGATGTGATGCCTTTGCCGCCGATCTCCTCATAGCCGCCCACTCCGCCGTTGTCCGACGAGAATATGACTATTGTGTTGTCGGCGAGTTTGAGCTCGTCGAGCCTGGCCATCATCCGACCGACGCTCTCGTCGACGCTGTAGATCATGGCCGCATATGTCGGGTCGCCGTGGCCGCCTGCGGGGGCCTTGTCCTTGAACCTGGCGAATAAGTCCTTTTTCGCCTCGTGCGGCGTATGCACGGCGAAGTGCGGCAGGTAGAGAAAGAACGGCTTGTCCTTGTGCCGGGTAATGAAATCAACGGCCTTGTCGGTGAGGAAGTCGGCCAGGTATGTGCCGGGCGGATAGGTCACGGGTGGGTGGGTGACGAAGTTGAAGTGCCGGCCCATGCTGACGATTGCTTCGTCGAAGCCGCGCTGGGCCGGATGGTATTGACCTTGTTGACCGATGTGCCACTTGCCGAACATCGCGGTGGCATAACCGGCGGCTTTGAGCTGGTCGGCGATGGTGCGGCGATCGAGGGGCAAGTCAGTCTGGTTTTGCGGTACGGCCATCCTTCGATGTTCGGCCTTTCCTCGCTCCAGAGAGCCGACCGTGTATACACCGGTGCGAGGCGGGTACTGGCCGGACATCAGGGCTGCCCGGGTCGGCGTGCAGTTCTGACAGTGATGGTGATTGAGGAATTTCGTGCCCTGCGAGGCGAGTCGATCGATGTGCGGCGTTTCGTAGTACTTGGACCCCATGCAGCCGAGGTCCGTCCAGCCGAGATCATCGGCCAGGATGAAGACGATATTGGGCTTGCGCTCCGCCCCGATCGCAGCGGATGCGAGACAGAACAACGCGGCTGTCATCAGCCAATGGAATGCTCGAATCACCGTGGGACTCCTTTTCGATTGTCAGCGCTCGAAGGGCCGCGGCTTACCTGTTCCGACCCTCACGCTAAGCCAAGCTCCTTGGACGCGCGTTGCATGGCCGCGATGACGTTGCTCATGTGTTCGTCGAGGTCCAATCCGACCAGTTCGGCGCCCCTGGCGATATCTTCGCGACTCACGGCGGCGGCGAAAGACGGCTGCTTGAGCTTCTTTCGCACGCTCTTGGGCGTCATCCCGGTCAGGCGCTCGGGGCGGACATACGCGACGGCGGTGATGAAGCCGCACAGCTCGTCGACCGCCGTCAGCACCTTCCGGATGGGGCGGTCCAGGGGGTAGTCGGCGCGGTTGGACTCGGCATGAGAGAGAATCGCGCCGACAATCTCCTCGTCGACGCCGCGTTCGCGCAGGATCCTGGCTCCCTCTCGCGTGTGCTCAGGCTGCCGGGGCCAGCGCTCATAGTCGAAATCGTGAAGCAGACCGACGACCCGCCAGGTCTCGACATCCTCGCCGAACCGTTCTGCGTAGTATGCCATGGCGGCCTCGACGGCCAGAGCATGCTTGATGAGCGAATCGGACTTGGTGTACTGGTTGAGCAACGTCCAGGCTTGGTCGCGGGTCATCTCGGTAATACTCCCGACAAGGTCGCTGCGGGGCCGGTTCCCAATCCACACAATAACACCCGGCCTGGGGCTGTCCACTTCGGGCGTGAAAGCTGTTTTCCGCCGATCACGGCCGTTGGCCCAACCCATTCTATGGGCGGGATGCACCGTACTGCATGGCCGTTTCAATGAATGCGGCGGCGTTGGCGACCGGCGTGCCGGCCGGAATCGGCTTCGACGGCCCCAGAACATAGCCGCCGCCCTGTCCGAGTTCCCGGATCAGGCGGCAGGTCTCCTCGCGAATCTCGTCGGGAGTGCCGAACGGGATAAGCCGCTGTACGCCCATGCCGCCGATGAGGACCATCCGGCCGGCGACCTTACGCTTGAGCTTGTAGACGTTCATCGATTCAGCTTGCAGTGATTCAAGTCCGTCGAGGCCGATTTCCAACAGATCATCCACGAGCGGCGCCACATTGCCGCAGGAATGAAGCACATAAGCCAGACCGAGTTCGTGGCAGTGGCGGACCATCTGTTGCAGCCGCGGCTTGAAAAACTGTCGCCAAAGGTCCAGGCCCATCATCACGGTGCGCTGATCGCACCAATCGTCGCCTCCAAAGTAGGCGTCGAGGGGCACACGAGCGACGATCCTGTCCATGACTCGCAGATGCAGATCGAGAATGCCATCCAGCAACTCATGAACGAAATCGGGGACCAGCATCATGTCGACGAGGATGTTCTCAAACCCGCGCATGAGCCAGCTTCGCTCGAAGAGCCCCATGGCCAGGCCGCACATGCGAAAGCTTTGGGGGAACGGCGCGAGAAACGCATCGATTTCGTCCCAATCGATCAGCTCGTTGGGCTCGGGCCAGCGGTAACCTTTGAGGCTCGGCTCGGACAGAACGGGTTGCTCGACGTGAAGGATGTTACCGATGCGGAAGACGGTCCCGAAGGCGTCATGGCTGCGCTCGACGCTGACGGGCTTCTCGCGGTGGCCGAAATGGCGCCCGACGACGTACGGGACGACTCGCTTCCGCCAGGCGCAAGAGCCGAAATACTCATCGAGCCCCGCATCCAATTCCTTGTCCCATTGCAGCCAATAGGGCACCGGTTCAACCTGCTCGAAGCGAAACGCGGCTTGCACGGCCTGGCGAGGGGACATGAAACAAACCTCACTCTGACGGAGACGGGAGACCTCCAACTTGCCCGGCCGTGATGCCTCCGCTCCTCGTCACGCTTGAATCGTGACCCTCATTGTGCCGCTTTGCCCCATCGTCGGGCATACGCCTCGGTGTGTACGGCGCGGGCGGCTTCGACCATCTCAGGATACGGCGAGTCGGTCACGGTGACAAAACCGATATTGTAGTTCTCGCCGTCGTAGCTGCGGCCGGTAAGCGGCTGATCGAGGTACTGGAACCAGTGGCAACCGACGACCAGGGGGTTGTCCAGAGCGTGGTGTACGTAGTCGCGGTACATCTGGGCCCGGGTTTTCTGGTCGGCTGCGGCCACCAGGCCGGTGTGAAACATCCCGCGATCCAGGGCCCCGAAGTGGAATTCGCCAATGATGCAGGGCTTGTCAAACGGCTCGACGGCGGCCATTCGTTTGGGTTCGGGCGTGACGGCGTAGATGTTGAAACTAACCACGTCACAGGTTTCGGTGGAAGCCTGCACTGCTTCATCCGTCTGCCAGGCGAACCTGCAGCCCATGTACAAGTGATTGGGGTCGAGCTTTCTCATCTCGTCGCGCACGATGGTGAAGTATCGACGGGCCAGGTCCTTCACGAAGGCCCGCATATCGGCGGTCATGGCGTTTGTTTCGTTGCCCTGGTGCCTGTATGGCTGATCAAGCGCCGCCCAATCGGCCAGCTTTATCCCCCAGGCCTCGTTGAGCTTGTCGACGGCTCCGTACTTGTCGCGCAGTTGCGAGAGGAAGGCTTTCTTGGCGTGCGACTCAGAAGACTCGGCCAGTGCTCCCCGTGCCAAGCCGCAACGCCCTGCTTCGTCACCGAAACCGCCCCAACTCAGCTCGTTGTCTACGAAATAGCCGAGGCACCAGGGATCATTTCTGACTCTTTCGGCAATCGGCCGGATGGCATTGGCCGCGTCCACGGCAAACTGCGGGTCGTAGGGATCGTGCATTTTGCCCCAATAGTCTGAACCGCTGCTCAGCCGCCCGTGGTTGCCGCCGATGTGAACCGTGGCGACGTAAGGGACGCGGCCATTGCCGTAAAGCCGGTGGTCCGACCAGTTGGCGATCGTGTTAAAACCCCAGGATTCCAGCCGCTCGAGGGTCAGCTCCGCCCAAAGCGAGAAGTAGTTCGGGCCGAACTTGCGCTCCAGATTGGCTGTGTAGAAGTTGTAAGTCGCGCCTTCCTTGACCGGGCCCATGTGCACATTCCGGACGCGGCCGGCATGGCGAGCCAACGGATCATCCTGTGCCGGCAACCAGGCGAACATGTTTTCGCGACCGGTGGTGATCGTGGACGCCTCGGTACCGACGCAGTCCATCCCGATCGACCAGAAGAGGCGCCCTTCGGGTGTGACCAGCCACCATTTGTTCCTGACCTTCTCCGTACGGAAGAAGCCCGAGGCCTTGAGCTTCGGCCTTCTGTCCCAGCCGCCGAAACGATCGCGATCAGGCAATGCTCGGCGGGATTTCAGTTCTTTGCGTTCCGAGGCCAGGCGTTTAGCGAACTCGGATACGTTCTTGAGTTTTCCCGGCCAATCAGCGTTTGCGTATTGGCCGAACTGATCGACGATGCCATCAAGCGGTTGGTTCCAGTGCACCAGGCGGATGTTATCGAGGATCAGCACCATGGGTGAAGCAGGTTTGTGCATGAAGATCTGGAAGGCCACGACGTGCGAGAGATTGATGGGCTTGCTCTGATCTCCCCGCAGACCTCGCATACCCGACGGCGTCGGCAGGCCCCGCATCCCGTATGTCATCGGATCCGGACCCAGCGGGAGGACAAACGTAGCGGATTCGCCCGGTTCCAGGCGGCCCGAGCCCTGCCGCCAGTGCTGCGGCCCACCGGTCAGGTCATCATCCGCCCGGAGGCCGAAATCGATCGAGGTGGGCCCGGGGTTGGTCATATCCGCCGCCAAGCCGTCGAAGCCGCTCCAATCCCACGGTGCCGGTGGGACCATCTTGACGCACGGCCACTCGGCCGGCTTGAAGGTCGCTTCCAGGGCGGTCGAACCGTCCGTGGCATGGCGAGTCGTGGGCTGAATAGCGGTTTCGTGGGTGCGGAGGGCTTTCAGGTCGTCGGCTGTTTCGAAAGACGCGAGCGCGCGGGTATCCTTTGCTGCGTTGAGGGGAACACTCATCGTGAGCATTGCGAGAATCGTTATCAGGCTCATAAGTTGCTCTCCACAGTTGGCCGAGGAGGACTGCTCGACAGATCGCAGACCGGTCCGTCGTTCTCTGAATCTTCCGCATGCAGGCCTCTGTCACTTGGTTCCCGGCTTCTTACCGCCGGTGACCTGATCCCACCGCAGCACGCCGCACCGATCGGCCCATGCCTTGTACTTGTCGACCATGGCCTTGACGCGGTCCGGGTGCTTGTCGGCCAGGTTGTTCAGCTCGGTCCGATCGGCCTCCAGATCGTACAACTCCCACTCGCCCGGATGGCGCGACACGAGCTTCCACTTGCCCTCGCGGACGGCGCGGTTGCCTTCGTGTTCCCAGAACAGCGCCTCATGCCCCTGGCGGGTGCCGGTGCGGAAGATGGGTATCAGACTCTTGCCCTCGAGCGGCGCGATCGGTTTGTCGTGATAGGTGGCAGGGTATTCCACGCCGGCCGCATCGAGACACGTGGCCATCAAATCGATGAGATGACCGACCTCGCGCGTGATCGCTCCGCGCTTATCGATCACAGCCGGCCAGCAGGCAATGAGCGGCGTGGAGATACCACCTTCATGCACCCAATGCTTATAAAGCCGGAACGGCGTGTTGCTGGCATTGGCCCACGGTAAACCGTAGCTCAAGTAAGAATCCTTGCTGTCGGCCGCTGCGCCTTTCCGGCCGCGATCCACCTTCTCGGCACAGGCGCCATTGTCGGCCAGGAAAAAGACCAGCGTGTTTTGATCCGCGCCGATTTCGCCGATCTTGTTCAACACTCTGCCGACGTTCTGGTCCATGCGGTCGATCTGGGCCGCGTAGACGGCCATGCGCAGATCAAGATCGTCCTTGTCGGCGGCGTCGGTCCATGCGGGGGCCTCGGGATCTCGGGGAGACAGCGGCCAGCGGGGATCGACGATGCCCATTTCAATCATGCGCTTGTGACGCTGCCGGCGAAGGGCATCCCAACCGATTCTGTATTTTCCGCGGTACTTGGCGATGTCCCCCGGCCAGGCATGGAGCGGCCAATGCGGCGAGGTGTACGCGAGGTACAGGAAGAACGGTTGCGGCCGGCGGCCGTGCTTCTCCAGGAACGAAAGCGCCTCATCGGTGAAGGCATCGGTCATGTAGAAGCGATCTTTCACAGGATCGATTTGCTCGTTGCCGCGGGCGAATTTTCGGCCGGGATCAATGCTGAAGTAGCTCGACGCTCCGCTGATCAGGCCGAAGTACTCGTCGAATCCGCGATCGCACGGCCAGTGCGGTCGGTCCTCTCCCACGTGCCACTTACCGGCCATCAACGTGCGGTAGCCCGCCTGCTTGAGAACCTCGGCAATAGTGACGCAGCGGTCATTGAGGTATCCCTGATACGCGGGGGTGGGCCCTTGGCCGACCATGTGTCCGATACCGGCCTGGTGCGGGTAAAGGCCTGTCAGCAGAGACGCCCGCGTCGGGCAGCACCTTGCGGTGTTGTAGAACTGGGTGAAACGCAGGCCACCGGCCGCGAGACGGTCGACATTTTGGGTTGTAATCTCCGATCCGTAGCAGCCGAGGTCAGAAAAGCCCATGTCGTCGGCCATGATGATGACGATGTTAGGACGCCCGGGCTTTGCTTCGCCCCGCAGGCCCGATGCCATTGCGGCACAGATGATGATTACCGCGTACAAGCATTTGGCAGACATGTCATTTTCTCCTCGACGGGTCTCTGGTCCCGGCAAGGTAAGGCATGAACGGCCTTTGGGCAACCCGACGGTCTCTGAAAACAGGGGGGGGCGGCGCTGAGTGGGATGAACCGAAGGAAAGACAGGGATACTCAGCGGCCGTTGAGCAGCACCGGCAGTTCGGTCACGTTCTTGATGCGTAGATCGGGCTTGGCCCGGGCATGATCCTCGTCGGGCCAGAGCCCCGGCGCGCTGGCGACCAAGGCGGTTTTCATGCCTATTGCGGCCGGGGCGATCACGTCCAGCGCGGGCGAATCACCCACGAATAGCACGCGCGATGGGTCAGCTTCTTCACCGTCGGCGAAGGACCTCTGGAGCGCTTCTTGGTAGATGATCTGCGAGGGCTTGCGATAGCCAACCTCGCTGGAGAAAAGGGCAAAATCCATGAGCGAGGCAAGACCTTGCCGGGCAAGCTCTCTTCGGCAGTATTCCGGGGGTACGCTGCAGTTGCTGACCAAGCCCATCCGCAAGCCCTGCTCGCGGAGTTGACGAACGGCTTCGAGGGCTCCGGGGACGACTTCCAGTGAGCCGATCCATTGTTCGCCCAGGGCGTCGCGGGCGGCATCAAGCTGGTCGCGCGTGAAGCGCGGGTTGATCTGGGCTGCCCATTCAGCCAAGATCCGCGTGAGATCAGCCTCGCGATGACTGGGATCGGCGGCCGCTTCAGCTTCGGCCGAGATAATCGCTCGCCCCAGTTGTTCGACCTCCGCCTTGCCAACCGATCCGCAGAGAATCTGGCCGGCCTTGGCCGCACCGAGGGCAAAGGCTTGTGCCTGGGTTCGGACATGGGCAAGCGTCCCGCCCCAATCGAAGAGAATGACTCTGATGTAGTCCATTCGGCAACTCGCTCGGCGGCCGCCTGAAACCCGACCCGCCGCATCCGGGCAAAAACACTCATGCTTGATACCGTCAGGAGGCGTGAGGTTCAATCGTTCACAGACGGCCGACCGCAGCTACGGAGTTGAAGTCCTGCTGATTCCCGTCAGCCAAGTCGGCGGCTTAACGTACCAATGAACAGAATTTAGTTTCTCCAACAAGGCAGATTCTCGGTTTGTCGACGTTTTCAGGACTCACCTTGCTGTTAACCGTTGGTCTGGCCCAGCCGTTGGTGAGCCGCAAGGCAGTCCGCCCGTTCCAAGTGATGATTGATGTGACAGACAGATAATCGGCAGCAATGGGCGCGGGTGGATTCGAACCACCGAAGGCTTAAGCCAACGGGTTTACAGCCCGTCCCCTTTGTCCACTCGGGCACACGCCCAAAAGGCTACTGACCATTGACTTCCGAGATGCCCAAAGCTGTGGCTTCGTTCCTGATCGACAAAGAGCACGCGATTTTCAGGATGGCAGCCGTGCCCGGACCTCGAAAATTCATCAGTCACAAAGGCAAAACCATCGACGGAGTCTCATGGTCCGCCGATCAAGCCTATTAAATCATAAATGACGGTAAACGTCAATACTTCGGCAAGGGCAATCTCGACCTTGGGCGAGCTAGAGCTGCCCATGACAGACTGGCCTTCGCCGAGCCCATGTGGGTCCTTCCCGAGCCCCACCAGATCAGAGAAGAACTTAATAATGGGGATGTCTGAAGGACATCTCGATGCTCATCGCGAGCTGATTGAAGCCCAGCGGTACTCCCGCCTCAACCCAGAGTACAGCAAGGATCGTCGCAGATCAGATCAACCTCCGTTTTCCCCCGGGCCGTCGAAAGGAATGGGCAACTCGGCGTTCAACTGAAACCGTCCAGCCGTCTCCGGTAACGTTTGCAAGTGTCTATGCAGAAACGTCTCACTTCGTCCGTGACGGCAAGAAAGCGGCGGGTGGGGCATTCAACGCACCTGATCCGCGGCTTTTCGCAAAGGCCCCTGACCCACTCGTTACCACAAGCGGACGATGTCGAGTTACTCCTGCCCGGTCATACCTCGAACAACACCCATTATTCATGGACCGCACCTGTTTTTTGCAT
>DAOOIV010000051.1 GCA_035384605.1 Phycisphaerae bacterium | reverse complement strand
CACACGCTGCTGCTGGCCCCCCGAGAGCTCAAACGGACGGTGTTCGAGGCGATCGCCCAAGCCGATGATCCTGAGTAACTCCGCGCCTTTCTCGCGAGCTTCATCGCTGTTCAACCCCGCGAAGATCATCGGCAAGGTGACGTTTTCCAAGGCAGTCATCACCGGAATAAGGTTGAAGGTCTGGAAAATATAACCGATCTTGCGGCAGCGCAGCCAGGCTAACTCGTATACGTCGAGCTGGGCGATATCCACCTCATCGATGTAGACCTGGCCGCTGGTGGGCTTGTCGAGGCCGCCGACCATGTTGAAGAAGGTGCTCTTGCCCGAACCGCTGGGGCCCATGATCGAAATGTACTCGCCTGCGGCGATGTCGATGGTCACGCCTCGCAACGCCTCGACCCGCTGGCACCCCCTGACGTAGACCTTTCTCACGTCGCGGGTGCGGATGATGCTGTCGGCCCGGTCAGATGGCATGCTCATTCCTCGACCCTCAAGGCCTCCACCGGCTGCATCCGGGCGGCGACGTAAGCCGGGTAGATCGCGGCCAGAATGGTGATCAGCGTACCGACGACCAACGCGGCGGCAAGGATCTGCAAAGCGTCAATCGCCAACGTCCCCAGCGGAATCGCCGCCGGGCCCACCGCCACCGCGATGCGAACCGTCGCCAGGAGAATGCCCAGCACGGCCCCGACGGCAGAACCGATCATCCCCGCGAAGGCACTCTCCAGAAAAAACAGACGTACCACGAACGAGTCGATCGCTCCGAGACATTTCATGGTCCCGATCTCACGGAATCGCTCGGTGACGCTCATCAGAACGGAATTGGCGATGCCAACGGTGGCCACCAGAATCGACAGTCCGGCAAGCCAGGTGTTGCGGCGCTGCTGGTTGAGCCGCGCGGTTTCGCTGCCCAGGTCGATGCCCGTACTTCGGGCCAGGGCGAAAACGGTGTTGGTGTCGCCGGTCCGGACGATCGCGTCGGCCAGCCGCGCCGAGGTCATCACCCCGGCCATGAAAGCCACCGCCAGCACTACCCCGGCCAGCGTCAGTAGCGACCGCCCCGGCCGCGTGCGGATCCCCGCCGCGCAGATGCGAATCGACTGCCCCCACGGCAGCACCACCTGCTTGCCAACCGACCCGTGATGACCGCCGGTTCTTGCGGACACGTCGAGAATCTCCAGGCACCATCAATGCAGGACACGGATAGCGGTATTGTAGAGAAACAGTCCCCGGTGGACAAAAGCATTTGCTTGGGCCCCCTCTCGTTATCGCAAGCCTGGGCATTGGCGCCGTCAAGTTGCGGGTAACGTTTGCCGCGAGGGCTCCAGCCACGAGCTACTGGCCACGCGGCGGGAGGGGCGGATGAGCTTGCGGAGAATGAAGGCGATGCGTTTGCGGTTGATCCAGATGGCCTCGAACATCTCACGGAAGCGCAGGTTGCGCAGGTAGACGTAGAGATATCCCTGGAGCTGGAGGCGCTCCATGGTCCGGCGGGGGAGGTTCTCCAATTCCAGGGCGTTGCCGATCTGCTTGTTGAAGTCTTCCCAGTTGACACCGATCAGCTTGTAGCCGCCCTGGCCGTGAGTAGCCAGCTCCCAGATCTCCGAGCCGGGGTACGGCACCATCAGACCGATGGCCACCGAGTTGGGGTTGACCTTCGCGGCCAGACGGATGGTGTCCCAGGCTGTTTCGCGGGTCTCGTTGGGATGACCGATGATGAAATACGCGGCAAAGTCGAGCCCGGCCTCTCGCAGCACGCGGGCGGCGCGCAGCACATCCTCCGGCCCGACGTTCTTTTTCATGCGCGCCATGATCTGCGGATTGCCGGATTCCACCCCGAAACCAACGCTGCTGAAGTTGGCCTCCTTGAGCAGCCTGGCCGTCGGCAGGTCGATGGTGTTGGCGTGCACGTAAGCCCAGAAACGGACCTTGCGGTTGATTCCCTCGGCAATGATGGCCCTGCACAGCTCGGCGGCGTGCTTCTTGTTGACCGTGAAAGTCTCATCATAGAAGTCGGTGACAGTGCAACCGAACTGTTCGATGTTGCGTTTGATCTCGGCAATGACGTGGGGCACGCTCCGGCGGCGGACCTTGCGACCATATGGTCGGCTGCAGAAGTTGCATCCGAACGGGCAACCGCGCTGGCTCATCACCGGGTACATGCGCGCACGCGGAAACAGTTCCCAGGCCGGCATGCCGAGGTCATCAAGGTTATCCGCAATCTCGCCCCGGCCGTTGACTCGAATCGCTCCTCCACGACGGCCGGCGATTCCCTGGATCTCGGCGGGATCACCGCCGTCGAAGACCGCCCGCACGAACTTGTGGAATGCAATCTCGCCCTCGCCGACCACAATGTAGTCGAAGCTCGGAAACTCCCGAAGGGTTCGCTCAGGCAGAAAACTGGCGTGGAAGCCGCCAAGGACGATGATGGTATCGGGACATTGGGCCTTGACCGCAGAGGCAATCCTGTGGGCGGTGACGATCATGTGAGTCATCGCCGTCAGACCAAGGATTCGCGGCCGACGCCCGATAATCTCCTGAATCGTGTCGTCCACGCTGAGTCGGCTCAGCTTCCCGTCGATGACGGAGCATTCCACTCCGTTCTTGATCAGGTAACCCGCCACCGACGCGATGCCGATCGCCGGATAATCCGGCGTGTCGTAGCACTCGCGGGGAACCTCCGCCGGCGGGTTGACCAGAAGAATGCTTTTGTTCATGCCTGGGTCCTCTCAACATGTTATCGGATGCCCGCCGGCAAGGGTGAAGTTGGCGAAGAAGGGTTCAGGGTTCGGTCAACCGTGATCCGCCGGCGAGGACTCTACCGGGAACCGATGAACAGGGTTCCCAGCGTGCGGAGCAGGATCGTCAGGTCCAGCTCGATGCACATGTGCTTGATGTACCAGAGATCAAGCTGAAGCTTGCGCTGTGCGTCCTCGACGCTGGCACCGTAGCGATAGTTGATCTGGGCCCATCCGGTCAGCCCTGGTTTGACCACGTGGCGCTCGTTGTAAAAGCGAATCCTGGCCGCCAGTTCATCGACAAACTCTGGCTGCTCGGGGCGCGGACCCACGACGGACATCGTCCCCGTCAGGATGTTGACCAACTGCGGCAGCTCGTCGATGCGGAGTTTTCGCAAGTAGCGCCCCACACGGGTCACGCGCGGATCATTGATCGCCGCCCAGGCGTGGCCGTTCTTCTCTGAACCAACCCGCATGGTCCGGAACTTGTAAAGCCGAAAGTGGCGCCCCAGCAGGCCCACGCGCGCTTGGCTGTAGAAGACCGGTCCGGGACTGTCGAGCTTGATCAACAGCGCAACCAACGGCCAGAACGGCAGTGTCAGAATCAGCCCGATGGTCGCCAGGACGATGTCCATGGCCCGCTTCATGATGAGCTGGGCCTCATGGTAGTGCTTGAAGTCGGCAAAAAGGAACCAGTTCGGCTCGAGCAGTGTTGCGGGCACCTCGCTGAGCACGTCCTCGTAGAAGGTCGAGAGATTCGTTACCCGGCAGCCGATCTTGAGGCAACGCAGGGCCTTGTCCACGGTCCACGGATTCTTTGACGCGACCCGCCCGACGACCACCTCATCCACCTGATTCTCCAGGCAGATTTGCTCGATTTCGTCCACCGTGCCCAGCACCGGGTGCTTGCCGATCGTGCGGCCGACCTCCAGAGCGTCAGTGCTGACGTATCCGACCAGTTGGTATCGTTTTGACAGGCCGTCGCCTTGGCAATCCGGCGACAACTGCGACTTGCGATCCGTGCCGACAATCACGAATTTGCGACTGTAACGGTTGACAGCGGAGCAAACCATCAGGCGGAAAGTCGGGGCCAGGGCAAGGTAGCTGGCCATCGCCAGGAGCATCACCCGGCGACTGTAGATCGAGTACATCAGGAAGTAGATGATGATATACGTCAGAGCTGCCGCCGTCGCCGCCGTCAGAAAAGAACGGGCCAGAATACGCGATCGGCGAAGCAGCGTCTTCTGCTCGTAAAGCCCGAAGACCAGCCCCGCAACGACCATGGCAGGCGCCTGAACCAGACACATCTGCCACCAGGTGAAGGGAACCCAGCCGCCCGTCGGCGTCCAAACCAGCGTGTGATAGGCCAGATACAAACCAAGCGACAGAATCGCCACATCAAAGGCGCTCCAGAGCATCCAGGGCATCTCAAGGAGCGTATTGCCGAACGTACCAAACCAGGTGCGACCAACGGCCGGTGCCGCTGATTCGGGTTTGACCAGCCGAAGATGAGCCCGCAACGGGAGAGTGCCTGGCAGCGAACCAGGTTTAATAAAAACGCTTTGCGTCGGGGAGTCCATACACGTCGCCCCTGCCCGGTTTCTTGGGCGTTGTTGTTATCGGCGCGATCGAGGGAGGCGATGAGCTACCGTCGCGGGCGGTTACGCGATTCACCACCGAGCAGAGAAAAGACAAGTGCCCCGCGAACGACTCCCCTGCCATGCATCGGTCCGCCTGAATATCGGACCTTTCTCCGCTGAGGGCGTGGGCCTTCAGAAGGCCCGAAAACCGTCGGCGTTTCCTTCAGTGGGCCCCACAGATGCCGATAAAACTATAGGGACTTTATTGGACCGACTTCCCGTACGCATGGAGAGCGAGTGGCATGTGCCCCAAGCCCGGACACGCGTTGTTCATGGCCGTCCTGTGTGTATCTGTTATGGCCGTCACCGCTGGTTGCAGTCAGCAGAAACTCGCCGCACCCGGGGCTTACTCGGGAGCGACCCTCTGCAGTGACAGCTTCGGCCTCACACACGTCCCGTGTCCGGCCACCGGCTTCGTTATCCTGGAAAAGCAGAAGAGCAGGGGGCGATTCCCATGCCGGGTGGCCGTGGCCAGGCTCGTTCCTGATCCGAAGAAGCCATTCTCAGATCCCCTGTCCACTGCGTGGGCACTCGGGTCGATCAAGAACGAGGATTCCACCTACTGGACCAGCTTGTTCAACACCATACCGGATATCCAGGGCGTCGGCATCATGGACCCGCTGAACATGGAACACCCTGAGGCTAACCTGGAGAAGATCGCTGCAACGGCCGCGGAGATGAAGACCGGTCTGTGTGTCATCTTCGGACCGGGCCCGGCGGAGTCGGGAAATGCCTGCGTCATCGGCGTGATCATGGACAACGCCCGCCGCGAGAGGATTGCCTGCGTCCAGGCCTTGGCCACTCCCGCGGACAGCTATGATCCTCCGCCTGACCGGATGATCGGCGACCAGCGGAACCAGGACGTGAACTACATCGCCGTCCGCAAGTTTCAGCAGCAAGTCCGCCGGTGCATCGAGGAGTTGCGATCCCGCGACATCCCCGCCCCGGCCACCCAGCCAAGCCCCTGGAAGACCGGCCGCGGCATCCGCTCGATGGACCAGCAACTCCCGCCCATCTACATCATCCCCAACCGGTCGATGGACTGGTAGGCTGAGGCCTTTCGGCAACCAGACTATTCGGCTATTGGATTGTTCCACTGCAAGGCCGTCAGACGGTTCGACTGCCGGGCTATCGCACCGTTCGGCTGTTGGGGTTTCCGCTTTCTGCTGACATATCGGCAGGTCGGCAACGGCGTCTGCGGGTATATCAGATCGTGGAACCGCCCCCCTCTTCTTACCGCCGGGCCGGTTGCGATTCGGCCGTCTGGATCGGCAGCCACGGCGGGGGCCACGGCAGACCGGCCTTGGTCACCGCGTCGATCACCTGTTGGCGGTTCCACTCGACCGGCTTTTGCAGCCAGTAGGTCATCGGATAGCACTGGTTGATGCCCGCATCGCGGGTGAGCTTCTCGTAAACCAAGTCGAACCGGTAAATGGCTCCGCCCGCATCGGGCAGCGACGCAAGAGTAGCAGTCTCTGTGTCGTTAATCAGCGGGAAGATCGCCGCTGGTTTGGTCCGGTCCGGGAAGGGGAGTACCTCGATCTGGTCCTTGCGTTGAAGCCACTTGAGCACGCCGTGGCTGGTATACAAGTAGGTTGGCCCCTCGATCTCAGGATCAGAGATCTCATAGATTTCGACAGGACCACCCAGGGCCCTGGCGCAGAGCTGGCTTAGATCAACGAATCTCCGACTGTCATTCTGGTTGTGCACCATCCACGTTCCATCGCACAGCATGACTCTTACCGCACGATCATGGCTGCTGCCGGGAAACCATACGACGTCTCGGACGGATTCGGCCTTGGCCAGCATGAACTCGGCGAATTCGTCCAGCACCGGCCGAATCCTTCTGAGCCACGATCTGTGCACGTCATTGCCCTCCTCGCATTCCTCGCCGACCCGGAAGCGGATCAGCCGTGCCCAGCTTCGCCGGTCGGCATTCAGAACGTATGCCGTCCTGTTATCTCCCAGGACAACGACCGTCTTGCCCGAATCCGAACACATGATATTACCCGAGATGTCCGGGTCCTGGTCACCACGGTGATCGTGATCAAAGCTGTATCCGTGTATGGGAGTCCATGCGCGATCAGGAAGCGGGATTTCGCTGATCTCCAGAGTGTCGGGTCTTGCCCAGCCCATTCGATTGTCACGGGTCAACAGAAGCCAGCCGCCGGATGGCACTCGCAGAGCGTACTGCGTGCCGACAAAGGGGGTCGGAGTCTCCGTTAGGTTCACCGCGCGGTCTCTCAGGAAAAGCGCGGCCTCACGTTGACTGGCCACATAGGACGCATCTCCTCGCGATGCGGTGCTGCTTAGCAGCGAAAGAGCGGCATCGTAGTCACCCTGAAGCATCAACAGACCGAGGCTCATGCTACGTATCCTTGCGAGGAACCGGACCTTGTCGCTTTCGGGCACCGCTTTGGCCAATGCCACCGCCCGGTCGTGGATCTGTGTCAGTTCGGCGAGGTCCGGCCGGGGCAGATGGCTCAGGACGGTGAATGCCCCGTCGTGAGTCCACGGGTCCCGCGGTGATCGGGCAAGCAGATCTCTCGCATACTTAGCATAATCCCCGGCCAGATCCCGCCAGCCGATCATCATCGCCTCGGTAGCCGGGTCAGATTCAGGCTTAAAACGCCTGATCAGAGACCGGGCCTCGTCAAGTTGACCATCCAGGGCCAAAGCGCCGATGATGCGTTGATGTCGCCAGTTAGGGTAGATGGGCTTCCCGGATTGCGCCTTGGTACGTAGCCACAGCCGGATTGCAGAATCCGGCTCGCCGGCGTCGAGCAGGAACTCCGCCAGCGAGTAAGGCTTGAGCAAGCCTGTGGAACAGGAAACGGTGAACTCGGCATCCACCAGGTACCGGCAGGCCGCAGAGGTTTCGGTCCCCATCTTGAGCGTGCTGAGAGCCGGCAGCAGGTAGTCAAACACAGCGCACGCGAGGCCACTGTTGCCCGACGTCCTGGCTTTCTCGATCAGATCCAGCCAAGCTGAGACCGCCTCCGGATAGCGGTGAAGAACTCGCTGCTGGTAGCGAGACAACTCTCCAAGAGTGGGTATGTGCTCTGGATACTTACGGGCGGTCTGCTGCAGCAGGTATAGACCGAGGTACCCATCGGTGTTCTGACCAGGCGAAAGCTTGCTCGGATCAAACGCGGCCAGATAGTCCACCCACGGAACGCGTTTGGGCTCCGCTGCGAGTTGGCTGACGCATTCATCGAGAATAGACAGAGCCTCTGCGACGTCACCGGAGTAGTAGACGCAATGGGCATAGATCAACGGGAGCAGAGCAGCCGACCGGTACTCAAGGCCGGCTGCCACGGCGTCCTCGAACAGCCTCCGGGCCTGGCCATACCGCCCATCCCGACATGCACGAAGTGCCGCCGTTAGCACAGAACCATATGACGCTTTGTAGTCGCAGAGGAATATGCCGATCTTGCCGGGCTGCGCCGTCACAGTGCGCCGGCCGGTCTGACCGATCACCTCAATAGTCCGCTGCTTGTTCTCAATATCCGCGGATATCTTGTAGAAATCAGATGCCGACGAAATCTTCTGATTGTTTACCGCGACGATGACATCACCGATACCGATCTTCAGATCAACGGCCTGGGAACCGGGACTGTATCTCCCGGGATTGGGCAGCCATGATACAAGAGCACCATCTGACAGGCTCTCAATCAGTCTGTTCGACCCGATGGGCACAGCTGGGCCGGTGGGGGCCTGATCCTCGCCGAAAGTAACCTGCCATGCGCCTTCAGAACTGTAGGCGACCAACCCATAGAGCGATGATCGCGTCAATCTGCACCCAAGTATCTTCTTATCGAGCGGGCTTTTCCTGACCAGTTGCGGCACGCTCAGGTCCACGGTGAACCACTCTTTTCCGATTGCGTGCAGCAAATTCCCTTCGACCACGGCGGTCGTGGGGGCGACAAACTCCCAGCAGGGCTTGTCGAGCGCGATCACTTCTCGAAGCTCAGTGTCCGGGAGGCGGGCCGCGGCTACGATCGGCACCAACGGCATGTGTACTTCTCGATAGGTTAAGACGTAGACCCGGTCCGGACCGACGACGTAGGTCCAGTCACTGCCCCATTTTTCTGGCAAGATCGTGACCTGCCGCGTGGCCGGGTCCACAAGCAAGGCCGGCGCTCCCCCGGGCGGCCCTTCACCCCAGTTGCGCCGGCCCACCAAGACCAGCGGCGTTTGGCTCCTGCCCGACGGAACTGGAACCGCGAAGACGGGCTGAAAGCCACGTTCGGCGCCACTGGGTTGAGTCGACGCCTTGCCCCGAGCGGGTAGTACCTGCCGAGCACTGTGGAAGACGTCGACGCTCTTGTGCAGGCCTTTCTTCGCGTCCCCGCTAAGTTCAATTGTGGCAATCCAGGACTGAATTCGCAGTTGCTCACCTGTGCATCCCACCACGCAGACCCGCCCTGGGGCAAGTGGGGCGATCTTGCAGCCCTCCTTCATGTCAGGAAAACCGTCCGGCTCGCCAATGACCGCCACAGACTCCCATGAGATACCATCGAGCACCTGGAGACAGGTACGTGCTCTCATGTCAGCTACCCAGAGATACTGCCCATCCCATGCGAAGTCACCTCGCGCCGGTGCCCACTTCTCGAACGTGCCAAGGTTTTTCCTTTGCCATGGTCCGGTCATGACATTCAGGCCGCCATAAACGAACGCATCACGCCGGTCATCCAAGGCCAGCCATTGACCGTTTACACGAAGCGGGTATGGCGAGCAAAATCGTGGGTCGGAATCTGAAATCGCCGCAAACCAGATCTTGTCGTCCTTGGAGCCGACAGCACTCATATCGACGCGGTTTGGCCGGCGTTGTTCTCCTTGTCGCAAGAATTCAGGAACACTGCGAAAACGCTCGTAGACCGCCCACATCTGTGGGGGAGGAATTGGCTGTCCAGGAAAAGCCCTCCGTGCAATGGCATCGACTTCCTGCCGAATATCAATGCCTTGGTCGGTGTCCTGATCTCTCAGCATCGCCAGCAGGCACTCGACCACAAAACGTGTCTTTCCTTCCTGTCGTGCTGCAAGCTCCCCCAGGAATTGTTGGCGTGTTGCCTCTGGCTGCCAAAACACGCGGCGGTTCAGCTCAAGCGTTCTGTACTGAATGGCAAATGAATCATCGAGCGATTCTGTCGCCAGGATGATTCTGCGAATGATCCCCAGTTGTTCTTCCTGCGTCGCCCAATCGGGACTGCACGCCATAAGACACCCATCGACGAGGAGCTGCTCGCGGTTTTCCTGTGCTCCCTTCCCACCGACACGATCACTACAAAGCAGATGAAGCACCAAATCCAGATACCGATCCGATAGGTTCCGCATGAGAGGCTTAAGAGTTGAGGGGTCTTGTTTCCAGTCGTAGGCGGAGCGGTAAGGATATCGTCCTGACACTATAGTAAGAAGCCGCATGAGCGGCCAGAGCTCATCGCCGGCGAGCGAACGGGTACGCGACAGGTGCCTGGCATGATTGATTGCTGTGAAGCCGCATTGGATGAAGTCCCTCAGCGGAACCGGCCCTGCGTTAATATCATAGGGTCGAGTGGCGATGCCTTTTCGGGCGTTGGCGTTCTGCTCCGCACGAAAGTCTTCCTCCCATTGAGAGCGTCGTTTCTGCCACACAGACACCATCTGTTCGTACGAATCGATGGCCATTGCCCGCAGTTCATGCCGCCCCGGGTCCAGCAACAGCGCCGCCTCGGCCATGCGAATCGACGATTCCCACTCGCCGACGAGTCGATAGGCCTTGCACCGCTCCTCCAGCAGATCGGCCTCCAGGGCAGTTGCGCCATTGACCGGGGCCTGCCGCGCGCCGCCGCTCACCTTGCGGGCCAGTTCGGTGCAGGATTCACGCAGAAACGATGCGGCGGAGTCTGGATGGATGGCCTCCTTGTCTATCGAGGCAATGGTCTCCTGGCCGTGACGAAGCTCCAGGTGGAAACTGACGGTCCGATTCCCGGTCGGGCCGGTCATCTTGTGCCGGCCGTGAAGGTAATAGGGCAGAGACCTGGCGACCGATGTCTCCCCTTCGCTCACCGCCAGTTCACGGGCCACTTCTGCGGCGTGGGCCAGATCGGCCATCACCACGCCCGGCAGGTGTGAAAGAGTTTCCTCAACCAGTTGTGCATAGGCGCTCTGATACTGGAGCGAATCCGGCGAAAGATCCTCGGCCTCGAACGGCGGCACGGCAAAGACGTGTTTGACGCCCGCCCCCAGGGTCCCAGCCACCTGGCTGGTGCGCCGGGCCAGCAGGGAGGCAATCTGTTCGGCCCGGTCGTCCCAGACCAGCCGCTCGCTTCCCAGGCTCAGCCCGTGGCGCGTCTCCACGAAGCCAGCCTCAATGACCTTGCCTTCCTTGACCTGTCGCGTTTGCAGCAGCACCAGCATTTGAGCCCGCAGCACCTGTCCCCATTCCCGCCGCGACTTCGGCGTACTCTCGGCCAGGCTCAGAGACAGCGAGTGCTCAGCTAGAATCCGGGTGATCTCCGCCCGTTCCACCAGCCGGACCCGCGAATCCTGCGACAGCTTCGTCTCCAGCAGAGCCACCACAGGCGACGAGTCCAGCCCGGCCGTCGCCTCGGCCAGAACCGCACAGGTGGGCTCGGCTGGCACTCCGGCCGGTTGACCCGCTGCCGCGGGCAAGCTCGGCGCCGATGCCGCCGGTGCGGTATTCGCCCCAGTGGCGAGAACAAGGACAAGTGCGCACACAGACACTTTGAGGAAGAGGCATCCGTCCAACAAATCATTCTCCTCCCGTGACACGCGCCTGATCGTGTTCAGCGCACACGCAGGACTACCGATGCGCCGTCACTTCTTTTCCGGATCCGCGGCTGCGTCGTTGCGAGCCGGCAGCGTCTTGTTGAAGTGCTCCAGCAGCCGGACGCCCATTACCCGGCCGGCCTTTTCCAGGGCCTTCTTGCCGGCGATGTTCTCCGAGAGGTCGACGGCGCGGGTGGTTTCGCGCTGGGCGAGGATGATCTTACCGTCCTTGCGGCCGATCATGTTGATCTCGGCGCGGGCCGAGCAACTCACCAGGTTGCCGATTCGGGCGGCGAACTCGCTGAAGGCCTCGCCGGTGATGATCAGGTCGGCGTCTTGCAGGCCGCGAGGCCACGACTGCACATCCTCCTTGCGAATGGCCCTGGCCCAGTCGGCCAGTTCGTTCTGGGGCACGTCCGGAATGTCGAAGCCGCACTCGCGGAGCATCATCTTGACCTCGGTCTCGACGGCCGGGTCCACGGGCTGCACGAGTGGGGCGGCCCTCATGTGTTCCTCAGTGATGATCACCACAACCTTCGGCTTGGGACGACCAGCCAGCTCCTTCTTCAGCTTGGGGAGCGGATCGATTCCATCATCACTGGCCACCAGCCTGGGGCCGGCCTTTCGCAAGCGGTCGGCAATCTCGGTGGCCAGCGAAACGACCAGATTGCCCACGTCCGCGCCACTCTCATCTTTGACCAGTACCCCCTCGACCAGGGACGTCTCGGTCCCGATCAGCTTGGCGGTGATGAACACCTGCTTGCCGAGCATGAACGCCTTGCCGGTCACCAGAATCCGCGCCCCGACCAGCTTGCCCACCTGGACGGCCTGCTCCGTGCTGACCACCCCCGACAGGTTCAATTCGTGCTCCTGCAGCGCCCGAGCCAGCGTGGCCCGGTCCACCAGGGTGAAGCCCGGCTCACCCGAAAGCACGGCCGTCAGAACCTCGCCGATCTGCGGCCCTAGGTCGGGCATGGCAGGGTCCTTTGCGCCAAAGTCGAGAATCGCAACGGTCAGCGGGCGAGAAGCTTCACGCCCATCCTCCTGGCCCGCAGGCCGCGAGGCCGTCGCCTCCGCCGTCACCGAGGGGCGCGACTCCGCGGCCAGGGCGGGCGGCACGACAAGCAACATCACAGTCACAGCCAACACGCTTGTGAAAACGGCTATTGTTCTCATGGCGTAGCTCCAGAGGGTATAGCAATAGTGGACACCGGCTGCGAGGCAGCCGGACGCAATACCTGACGTTCGGTCGGCCGAGGCGTCGGCTCCGGTCGCGTCCCGACGTAACTGACCACATTCTCCAGGAACTGTTGCGTGCGAGGGTCCGTGTCCCACGGCCCCAACGGTATCTGGCACATGATAAGTCTGCCCTTCCCAACCGCCTTCACCGCCAGCAGAGCCTCGATGGGGCCCGGCTGCGAACCCTCGACGACCGGCGGCCAGTAGCCGATTTCGAGAACCGGCTCGTCAGCCGGCAGCTCAATCGCCCAGACCTCTTGCCCCAATCCATCCAGCCAGGATTCCGGGTCGCCGGTCCTCAAGCCGCTCATCAGCAGGTGGCCGCTTCGCCAAGTGGGTCGGGTACGTGCCGTCCGGCGGTTCAACGCGTAGCCGGCAAGAAACCGCGGGCGCGTTTGCTCGAAGAACACGACCGTGGCTCCCGCTTCCGAAAGGGCAATCAGCGGCGACTGGTCAAACACCGCGTCGCGCAACTCGTCCGGCCCAACCAGAACCACATCCGCCCCGGATAATTGAAGGTCTGCCGCTTTCCGGATTCGTCTGAACTCCAAGCCGGCTTGGGTCAAGGCGTCGGCCAAGCCGTCCGCCGTGTCCCAGACCGCGACCCGCTTGTCCTGCAATCGACCTTTCAGGCGGTCCGGTCTGGGTGACGGATAGACTTGAATGACCGCTTCGCCCGTGTCAATCTCCTTGCCGTCACTTCGCTGATAAAGGCGATACACCCAGCGCATTTGCGTCCTGGCCCGCACTTCCGGCGGTGTGAGCGTCACCACACTAGGTCTGCTTCCCCTTTGGACGGCCAGTCGATCGCCGGCCACACGAACTTCCCCGATCAACAAGTCCCAGACAAGCACAGCCTCGGGCTGTTCGAACCGGGCGACCCAATGCAAGGATATCGTACCGGCCTGGCCCCCGTACCAATGGCCCTCGTTTGACAGAATCAACATCATTATTCTCGCAACGATCATAGCGGCGCCGACGATGCCTTTGCCTCATAGATACCCACGTGCACGTCATAACGTCCCGAAGAAGTAACCAGTTGCCCAGCAGAAACGATCTTGCCCGATGGCAGCCGCAGGTTTGTCGCCAGCACGGCTCCGTTGTCACGTTGCCCATTGGTGGAACCGACCTCGACACGCAGGCCGAGATACTTCGGATCCGTCTCCGATGTCATCAGTTGGTAACGCACAAGCGCACCATCCTGCGAAGGCACGGAAACTCGGGCCATGTGACCCGGAACAATGACCAGGTCGGCGCTGGAGAAAGACGACTGGTCCTTCAGCAGACTCAGCCTTACCAGCAGCAGGGATGTCCCTTTGCCAGTCGGGGCCTGCCCGATGCCCATGTCCGATCGCCGATCCGAAATCAGCACCCAGCCCGCACGGTGGTCAAAAACCTCCGAAACCTGGTCGAAGACCTCGACACGGTCGGCGATTTCCTGAGGCGTGAGGGCTTTGACGACTGCCGTTCCATTGGCTGAAGGCGCAGACCGATCAGGCGCACTGTCACCCCCTCTACTCCCTCCGAGGTACAAGCCCCAACCCACAACGGCCATGGCCAGAGCGGCGGCCATCGCCGGCGGCACCCACCCAAACCGCCGGCATGGCTTGGTCATTCGATCGATCAGTCTGTTTTCAAATGCCGCCCAACCGCCCGCTGGCTCGGCGTCCCCTGCCGCCGGCCGGCTGGTCAACCGCAAGCGGTCGAAATCGGCCATGGCCGACCGACACTCGTCGCAATCGGCCAGATGATTCAATGTTTCCATCAACCTCTGGCGGTCAACATCATCCCAGTCGTATTGCAGTAGCTCATCTCTGACCGAGTTACAGTTCATCGTTGAGTCATCCTTTTCCATCATCACGTCGCATCTGATTTGTCGTGTCTGGCTGCCGTGCTTCCCGACGGCAGAAGCAACGTCGGCACGAAGACCGTTGGAGGCCGGCTGATTCCTCAATCTGCGGCGTACTGACCGGCCAACAAACCCCGAAGACGTTCCATTCCTTGATGAAGCCGCCTGGAGACCTCGGAGGCGCTGCAACCCAGCAGTGATTTCACTTCGTTGCCGCTCATGCCGTCCAACAGCCGCAACACGACAACCATTCGCGTCTGCTCCGGCAATTGATCAAGCGCATCCTGCAGTCGTTCCCGGAACTCGGCTCGCTCGCACGGTTGTCGACAATCCTCGTCGGGCACCGGATACAGGTTCCTGGCACGTTGTTCACTCTTGCGTCGTCGAACCACGACCAGACTCTCATTCACCACCACCTTGGCCAGCCAGGCCCGCATGGCCTCCATATCGCGGATCCGGCCGCGGAGCTCCCAGGCCCGTAGAAAAGCCTGCTGGCAGACATCCTCGGCAGCTTGAACATCACGCACAACCCCGTAGGCCAAGCGGAAAAACAGGCGACTATTGCTTTTGACCTGAGCAATAAGTGCTGCCTCGGCGTCCTTCGTGAAATCCGCGAACACTGTCAATGTTTCACCCTTCCGGTCCGTCGCTGTTCTGCCTATTAGGATGCGCCAGGATACCGCGATTTCGGACAACCGGCACAGTTTTGTGGCCAAAGCCAGGCCCAACCAATTGATCACCCATAAAACCATCTGCGACAAACAATTACGGCGCACCCAAGGCGAACCGCCTTCTTCCGGACCCCAACCCAAGCGCACCGCGGTCCGGAAACACGCGCGCAAGCCACCCAAATGTCTGGCCGTAAGCTTCGAACCCCGGCATGGGATGAAATCCTGAGCAGCGATGAACGCATGCCAACAGTTGCCGAAGCACCAGCAAGCCTGACGGAAGCCCGGAAAGATAGCCATCGTAACCCGCTTCTTGCGGGCACACTCTCCGAGCCAACGGCTCTTCGCCGTGCTCCGTGCCTCTAGGCCGATCACGGGGCGTAGGGATTGACACGCGGGGCTCGGGGAACGTACCGGAGAGGGACCCGTACGAGCTGCTCCGTGGATTAGGCGGGGAATCCGGTCGATAGTTCCCAGGCCCCCGACCCGGCAACAAACGAACCGTGCCCGTCTGCGTAGGCGACGCTGATACCGCCGTTCTTGCCATGCCGCTCGATCGGAACCGCCACGATGACCTTTGCGTTCACCTCGTTGAGAAAGGCCGCGCCCTGGGCCGACCGGAACCATGTCGGTACCCACTGCCCGGCCCGGATCCTGATGCTGCCGTCACTCTTGAGAGCCTGGCTCCTTTCAAGTGTCTCGTGCCCGGCATCGGTGAACATCGCAACCTCGGACGAATTGGCGATCCGGCTCATGATCCCAAGGGCCTGGTCCTTCCAGCCCGAGCGGGTGCAACACTGGCCCTGCCTTGCCCCGAAGACATCCTCATTGATGGCATAAGAGAGTACTCCATAAACGTGCTCCGGCGAATTCGTCTCCCGAATCGAGAACTTGTCTGCAGGACAATAAAGGGGCTCGTGTTTGCCGAATCGCCTGAAGTGATATTCCGGCTGCTCGGTATCCGGATACCCCTTCAGATAGGTCGTTTCGTCCAGGAAGTACTGGTGGGTATTCCGGACCGAAGGCATCCCCAATTCGCCTGCGTACGCCACAGGCCAGGGCTTGAGATACGGCTTGTGGGGGTTCTTCAGTACGCCGTCCTCAAACCACCCATTCTGATATGCGTAAATGCTGTGGTCAGGATCCACGGCATCCACATAATCCCAGTCCGCGTAAAGCTGGCCGCGATCCTTGTGCGTGGCGGAAAAGGAGAGGACGGCCTTGGCCAAGTGCGACATGTTCGAAAGACAGACCGAGCGCCGCGCCTGGGCCCGGGCTTGTGACAAAGCCGGAATAAGAATGGCCGTGAGCAAAACGACGATTGCCACCACCACCAGGATCTCAATCAAGGTAAACGCTGTGCGCCGATCAGGGTCCGCCGCAGGTCGAGCACCCCGCAAGCGGCCGGCGCATCGCATTACAGCGCGCCTTGTGTCTGCCGGCATTCCGCGAATCCCAATGATGCAAAGGTATCGCCGCTTCATCACAGCGTCGGAACCTTCGTCCATGCCCCGGCATTCTGAGCCCGCGATGGAACCATTGCCACACGGCATTCGCGAACACACAGGGTGATCGGACATGCACGCCATGCCATTCCCTTACCCCGACGCGTGACAGCAACGGAACGGACCTGTCGGGCTCGTCAATGGAAAGACGTTTCACCCAAATGGGAACGCAGACTCTTTCACAGTGCGAGTCGAGATTCCTGCCAGTCGTTGACCAGCAAGATACCGGTCCCGCACCGGGATTGTCTCCGCCTTTGTATTCAGTCTAAGGCATTTCGGGCGCGGATCAAGATAAAACCGCGCCGGGTTGGCACCAGAGGGTGCGTGACAGTCTGGGCGGGCATGTCAACCGGTCCAGGTTGGGCGATCAACACTCTTCATGGGGTTTCCCCGCCAAAGGCAGGCCGGCCGTGATACGCCCGGTTGGTGGTCGCCCGCGGTTCTTCTTCCTTTCCTGGTGAATCACGTTTTCTTGTGGAGTTTCAGGATGGCTCAAACCGCGCGGGCGGCGGCTGCAAGAGCCGCAGGAACCAGTCAACCCGGCAGCCCGGGTCCAAGTTCCTGCCCGACCTGCGAGATCACGCAGGCGTGCTTTCCGGAGGCGGTCGCGGGGATGTGGTCCCGGCGGTTGAGGCGGATCCTGACGTCGCTTCCCAGCCGGCGGTGAAGCCCCAGCAAGATGGCACGTTCCGAGTCGACACTGAAACGGGCGGTGGGAACCACCTCGACGTCAAGTTCGTCAAGCGACCGTTGAGTAATCCGGAACTGGCGGATGCCGTCGACCTCGCGGAGCACGTAGATCAGGGCAAGAGCGTGCATGCGGCGAATCTGGCCGCCGGCACGGCAGACAATCTGATCGGTCAGGCGGCCGCGAACCTCGGCCAAGGCAGCCAGTGATACGCCACATTCGCACTGACCCCCCGAAACCGGCCATGCGCGGGCCAGGTCGCCGGTGCGATAGCGGATCAACGGCATCGCACGGGTTTCCAGGTGTGTCACTACCACCTCACCGACGTCCCCCGCCGCAATGGGTTCACCCTGCTCATCGAGCAGTTCGATGACGACGTTCTCCTGTGGAATGTGCAAACGGCCGGCCGGGCAACCGAGCGCCAACAAGCCGCCGTCACGACAGCCGTATTCGATGACGACGGGAGCACCAAACGCCGAGGCGATCACCTCGCGATCAGGCTCGACCAGCACCTCGCCGGTCACGAAGACCGCTCGCAAACGTGGCGAACCCAACGATCCCGGCGCCAAGCCCTTGGTCAGCGCATGACGTGAGAGAAGCGCCAGGCTGCCGGCATATCCGTACAGACAAACGGGACGCACCGCACGGATGCGATCGATGTACGCGTCCATGGTCGTGTCCGTCATGTCGAAGGCGTTGAGCACATACTGATTCAGCAGGGCATCCCGCCACCGACGCAGACGATCGTTGGCCGCCAACTCGATCGGCGCGCCCCAGAGGAGGATTTCCGGGTCACCTGGCTGCACGCCCCACCACTGTCGTGCCCGCCAGCGAGCACCCCCATCGGCCGCCTGGCGGAACCGGTCGAAATAGAACTTGAGCGGCTCGCCGCTCGAACCGCCGGTGTTATAGAGTCGCGGTCCGCCGCGAGGGCAGCCGAACCAGGTCATCTCGTCGCGATGCTCCCGGATATCCTCTCGCGTCAAGAGAGGCAGTAACCCAAGAGCGCTCAGACCAAGTCGCGGATCGTTCGCGTCGATACCCGCCTGACGAATGCGCCGGCTATGGAACGGACAATGCTCGCTTGCGGTCGAAAGCAACCGGCGCAGTTTGCGCTCCTGGATCTCGCAGATGA
This sequence comes from Phycisphaerae bacterium, assembly GCA_035384605.1. Classification (NCBI taxonomy): domain Bacteria; kingdom Pseudomonadati; phylum Planctomycetota; class Phycisphaerae; species Phycisphaerae bacterium. The sequence continues at coordinate 19,674 of DAOOIV010000051.1, read as the reverse complement.
CCTCCGGCGGCAGATGTTGCGTGCGATTCAATTCCGCCAGCCGGCGCATGGTATCGCGCCGACAAAGCCGCTCGGTCAGCGGCCAGAAGACCTGTCCGGCGAACCAGCGGTTCATGTCGTCGCCTCCGCCATCGCAGCCGAAGCGTCGATGCCGACCGGCGACTGCCGACCCGCCGGCGCCGCCCGCGCTGCCAGCACGCGCTCGAATACCGCGTGTACCTCTGCTGCAACCTGCGCCCACGTGCGAGCCCCGCCCGATGACGCAATGAGAGCTCGATTCCACGGCCTGACAAGAGCGGATCGCAAGGCACCGGCGAGAGCATCGAGATCGCCGTCCCGGACGATCATGCCGAGCTCGTCGGAGGAGATCTGCTCAGGGTTGCCGCCGACGTCCGTGGCTACCACCGGTGTCCCGGCCGCGAGGGCCTCGGAGATCGAGTTGTTCCAGCCTTCAATCCGCGACGAATTGACCATGACGTCCGCGGCGTTGTAGAGCAGGTTGAGCCGTTCACTATCGACGAAGCCGAGAAACTCGACACATCGACAGCCGGCTTCATGATTGCACCGCTCGATCATCCGCAGAACCTTTCGGGCAAACCACCACTCGCCACGACGACTGCCCACCAGTACCAGACGAACATCGCCCAACGCCTCGCGCAGAGCCGGCAAGACGACGAGCAACCGATCAAACCCTTTGAGTCGCTGTAAATGACCGACGGCAAGAACATACCTGGCGGTTTGATGCCAGCCGAGAGCGATCCTGGCCCACTGACGGTCGACCAGGCGATACACGTCCGGTCGTATGCCGTTGGGGACCACGTCAACATTCAGGTCGCTGCCGGCAACCTTGTGAACCCACCCAGCCAGGCTTCGACTGACCGCAATGCGGGCATCGACGCCGCGAAGCATGGCCGCGATCTGCATCCGGCGAAATGCGCGGCGAGAAAGCCGAACGATCTTGCCCCGCACCGTAACGACCACCGGAATTCCCAGCCTCCGACCGGCCAGCCAGGCGCCCACGCCGTCGGGATACACAAAATGAGCATCGATCAGGTCCACCGGGGGCAGGCCGGCCTGCCTCTGTCGCGCAAGAACCCGCAGCAACGTCCCGGCGTACGCGACACCGTCGGTCGCCCAGCCGATCATTGGAATGCTGACCAGGCGCGGGTAAGTTACCGGAAGCGGTTCATTCCGAGCAATGGTTTGTTCGCCGCAGCGAAGCAGCGGACACCACGGCTGAGGTGAAACCACGCTGAGGCTGACGTCAGGATGCTGCGCAAGCGCTTCCGCGCGACGTTGAATGAAGATGCCCTGATCCGGCCGGGCAAGCGTGGGATAGCACAGTGTTGTGGTCAGGATGTTCACGCCGGCATCCCCCCGCAAACGGCGGCCTCGGGCGATCGAACGCCTGTGCCGCGTCTCAGGATGCGACCGTCTTGCCCTTCCCTCACCGGGCCGGGTCCGCGCGCGTACTGCCGCGCCCACAGCTCCAACGACAACAGAGCCCACAGAATATGACCGTTGGCGCTGATCCCGCTCTGGTGTCGGGCGAACAAGGCGCGAACCGCAACCTGGTCTATCCACTGAGAACAGACCGCTTCTGGGGACATCAGCAGGTCGCTTGCCATCGGCCGCAGCGGCCCCCGGAACCATTCGTTGACCGGCACGTCGAAGCCTTTCTTGCGGCGACCGGCGACGTCGGGCCCCAGCCAGCGCCGGACCGTGTCGCGGAGTACCACCTTGTCGCGCCGACCATCCAGCTTGAGCCAGGCGGGCATCCGGGCGGACAGCTCCACGATACGATAGTCCAGAAGCGGCGTGCGAACCTCGAGACCAACGGCCATGCTCGCCCGATCAACCTTCGTCAGGATGTCGTCGACCATGAGGGTCTTCATGTCAACGTAAAGCAAACGATTGAGCAGCGACGACGGGCAACGGGCGAACAGGTCGCGCCCGCGCGCAAACGGATCATACCCGACTACGCGGCACCGCATTTCCGGCCGCAGCAGCAGATCGGGCAACATTCCGGCCGCCAGAGAAGTGCTCCGCAAATGCGCGGTAATATCATCACACGCCAGGTTGCACAACGTCGCTTTGGCCCGCAGCGAGCGGGGCAACCAGTCGGCCTTGGGGTAGATCCGGCCCATCGCTCCGGCCGTGGAACGTCGCAACCAACCAGGCCACATCTCGCGGATCGTCGCTTCCGCCAGGTCAAACCGGTATCGCCGGTAGCCGGCCAGCATCTCGTCGCCTCCGTCTCCCGAGAGCGCGACGGTGACGCGCTGCCGCGTGATCTCCGAGAGCCGCAGCAACGGCACGGCACACGAATCGGCAAAAGGTTCGTCAAAATGGCGGGTCAGCCGTTCAATGGCGGCGGCCGCATCCGATCGAACCAAGACCTCGCGGTGATCGGTATCCAGTCGGTGGGCCACGACGCGGGCCGCCTCCCGTTCGTCACAGCAAGGTTCGTCGAACCCGACCGTGTGAGTCAGTACCGGGTCTTGGGAGCAGCGGCACATGGCGGCGACGACGGCCGATGAATCAACACCGCCGCTGAGAAATGCCCCCAGGGGCACGTCCGACATGAGTCGCATGTCGACCGCATTCTCCAGCAGCGAGGCAAAGTCCTCCGTCCAGCGTCGTCCGGCTCGCTCGTCGGGCTTTGCGGAATCAGCATCCCCGAATGGAATATCCCACCAGCGGTGAACCGAGGTACCGGAGCCGGTGCAGACGGCCATACAGCCCGGTTCCAGCTTGCGCACGCCGCTGAAAATCGTCTTGGGCGCCGGCACGTGGCCGAACGTGAGGTAGTCCGCCAATGCCAGAGGATTGATTCTTCGCTCGAGATCGCCGCAGGCCAGTACGGCTTTCAGTTCCGATCCAAACGCGACGCGGCGACCATCGTCGGTCCAAAAGAGCGGCTTGACGCCGAGTCGATCGCGAACCAGTACCAGCCGCCGCGAGCGAGAGTCCCAGATGGCGATCGCGAACATGCCGTTGAGATACTCGGGGAACGAATCACCGTGGTCTTCGTACAAGTGTGCGAGCACCTCGGTATCGCAACGCGTTCGCAAAACGTGGCCGCGAGCGCGAAGCTGCTCGGCCAATTCCAGGTGGTTGTAGATCTCGCCGTTGAAAACGACCTGGATGGTTCCATCCTCATTGGACATCGGCTGCCGGCCGTCCGCCAGGTCGATAATGCTCAACCGCGCGTGCCCCAGACTGGCATGGCCGTCGACGTAGGTCCCCATCTCGTCCGGCCCGCGATGACGCAGGAACGCAGCCATATCGAGGCCCGCGGACGTCTCGTGGGGCCGCAACCCGGCAAATCGCACCAGGCCGGCTATGCCGCACATTCGGGCTCCTCCGGTGCCGTCGCCGGCCGCTTGGTGTGGGGTAGAGCCAGCGAATGATAGATCGTGGAATACCGTCTGGCGCAAGCTTCCAGGTCGTGTCGCTCCATGACGACTCCTCTCGCCGTCTGGCCGAACCGTATACGGGCTTGGTCGTCGTCAAACGCTGCCGCAAGCGCTTGGGCCAGAAGGTCGGCCCGGTCCGGCGGCACCAGCCAGCCGGTGCGACCAGGCTCTACCAGCTCCCCGTTGCCGCCAACGTCGGTCGCCACCACCGCGAGCCCGCTGGCCATGGCCTCGAGAATCGCCATGCTGCATGCCTCGTAACGGCTCGATGAAACGAACAGATCCGAAGCCCGCAGCAACGCGGGTACATCATCGCGGTTGCCCAGGAAGGACACCGACTTGTGACACTCCGTGGTCTCCGCCAGGTTGTGCCACTCCCGGCGGAGGGGCCCGTCCCCGACCAGCAACAGACGAGCATCGCGCTGGTCAGCCGACAATTGCCGCCAGGCATCGAGCAGGACATCGATTGCCTTGATCGGCACGAGGTTGGCCACGCAAATGGCCACCTTCGAGCCGTCGGGGATCTCCAGTCTCCGGCGGACGCGCAGGCGTTCATCGGCGGAAGCGGCCGGATGGAAACGGTTGACGTCAACCCCGTTGGGAACTGCAACCATCTTGGCGGCCGGGATATGCCATTCCCTGATCAACCGATCGGCCGCTTCGCGCGAAACCGAAATCACGGTGGCCGCCCTGCCCACCGCCCAACGGTTCAGCCAGCGTCGGATCCGACCCGCCGGGACCGTGTCCATCTGCCCGTGGAACACGAGCGAAAGCTTGGTCGAACGCGAGCGGCCGACGGCTCGGGCCGCGTCCACCCACGCCCCCGTGCTCAACGCCTCGACCACGTCGGGCTCGAAATCGCGAATCACCTGCCGTATCTGCTTCCAGCAACTCCAGTCTCGCGCCTTGTGCCTCCCGAGCACCCAGGTGGTCGCCAGCGACTTGCACTGCGAGAACAAGCGGTCGTCCGCGGCTCTCAGAATGCACACCCCGTGGGTCACGCGGCAACCTTCGCCGGCCCCGCCGACCGGCGTTGAGGCCCTCATCAACTCGATCAGGAAACGTTCCATCCCGCCGCTGAACAACGAGGGAATCACGTGCAAAACGCGAATACGCCTCAGGCTGCTCGGACTGCGGGCATCCGTTGGCCGGCCCGGTCCCGCCGAAGTGCCCGTCGTCATGCCGGTTGCCCTCCCATGACAAGTTCGGGCTGCAACCGGTCCCCTCGAGGAATCCAGTCATCGAGCAATGCCCGAACGGTCGCCTTTTCGCACACTTCGTCACGAATCTCGTTCTCGACGGCACGCTTCAGACAAACCGGCAGGATGACCATCCACCAGAAACCCTCCGTGTAAAAGCGGCTGGTAAACATGCCGCCGACCAGGTAAACCAGCAAGGCCATCCGGTTGGCGAACACCAGCATCTCAAACATGGCCGGGTCCGATAGATACCGGCGAGCCCGTCGTCTCAATCGCGAGAGCGTTCCCCAGGCCATGATCAGCGTCAACAGAAAACAGGCCAAACCGGGAATGCCCGTCTCGGCGGCACAGAGAATGAACGAGTTGTGGGCGTCCCGGGCGATCATGTTCACCGATTCGGTGGCGGGGTTTCCATAAATCCGCCGCAGTTCGGGCGTGGTATAGCGATTCGTCATCCGCTGGAATTGCCCGATGCCCACGCCGAGCGGCCTGTCTTTGATCATTTCCCACGCCGATGCCCAGATAAGCAGGCGGGCTGCTGACGAGACTTCGCGCTCCTCGCGGGAGCTCACGATCGTTTTCATTCGCTCCCAGAACCACTGATCGCTGAGCTTGACGCTGCCCAGCAGGCCAAGCACCAGCACACACGCGGCCCAACTGCGATAGCGACGAGGCACGTACCAGACGGCGGTAAGACCCGCGACCAGGCCGGCGATGAACGCCGATCGCGCACGACACAGCAGGATCGCATTGACACCGTAGCAGGCGGCAAAAAAAGCCAGTACCCTGAATCGCCAGTACTTCTGCCACAGCAAAACAGCCGTAAACGGCAGCAGAGCCAGCAGGTGAATCGCCAGGCCCGTCGACTCGCGAAAGTCGGGACCCCCGATACCGTCCAGCCGGTTTTGCAGAAAAGCCCCCGGCGGCGCATTCTTGGCTTCATAGCCGAGGTACAAGGACATGACCGTGAATACGATCAACAACAGCCAGACGTGCCGCCGCGTCACCACGACGTGGCTCATCATGAAGGCAAACAGAAAGACCTTCCACATCTTGTCGATCACGAAATCGGTACGCTCGTTCCAGGCGACACCGGTCACGCCTGACATGAGCATGCTCAGAAACACCAACAGCATCCCCCACTCAACCGGATGCGCGACCTGTCGTCCATAACGCAGGCGATTGAGGTTGACAATCACCCCGACCGTCAGGCAGGCGGCGATAACGTATGCGTAGCGAATGCCCAGCGGTTCAAGGTACTTGCCCCACCAGGTCGACTGCGGATAGACGTTGTACAACACGATGTAGCACAACACGCCGGCGATGGGCACGAGGAGGGAGGCGCCCGCGCTGCCAAAGAAATAGAGCAAGAAAGCGATGCTACGAAGGGGCATGAGTGAGCGCCTCCATCTCTTCGACCTCGCATCGCCTGTAAGTCTCATCCTGTTTGTCACTGCCGCCGTCCGAATCCGCCGGTGCGGCCGTCTCTCCCCGGAGAACGGCAAGGAATTCCACGGCCACACGGCTCCAGGAGAAGCGGGCCCGCACCATATCAAGCCCGGCCGATCCGATCCGCCGGGCCCTCGTCGGGTCAACCAGAAGGCTGAGCAACTCCGCGGCAATTCGCTCGGGGCCGTCGGCAATGATGATGCCGAAGTCTTCACCGACCGGCAGACCGCCGGTCGCGATTGAGGTCGCCACGACCGGACAGCCCGCCGCACACGCCTCCAGGATCTTGTTCTTGATGCCCGTGCCGCCCAGCATCGGCACAACGGCGGTCTGGGCTCGCTCCAGCCAATCCCGCACGCTTGGCACCCAACCGGTCACCGTCACGTTCGACAAGTTGGCCAGCTTGCACACGTCCGGCGTCGGATTGGCTCCCACGATGGCCAGCGTCGGTACCCGGCAATGACTCGATCCTGCCGGGCCGCAACGATACGACGCCAACACAAGGGGCCAGACCTTGCGGGCCACGAAGCACGCCGCGGTCTCATTGGCGGGAAAACTCATGTTGCCGGTGAAGACCACCAGCGGTTCGCGAGGCCGCCGCTCGGCTGCGCTCGTACTGGCCTCCACGCCGTTGGGGACTACCACGGCCGGCCGTCCCGAAACTCGCGCAAGGCGCGAAGCATCCTGCGGAGCCACGGCCGTCAGCGCATCAAAGCGGCTCAGGACACGGCAGCGCACGACTTGCATGGCAGCGGCCGCCTTCATGCCGGTCAAAGATCGGCGATAAGCCCGCGTCGCGCTGCGATGCAGTAACCACGGGTCGTCGATCAGATCGCAAACGATTCGAGGCCGCCGGTTTTCACCCCGCGTCTCTGCCGCTGCGAGCAAAGGAGCAACCGAGGGCATGTCAAAACCCGCAACCACGTCTGCCGAAACGCCCAGGCGGGCAATTACCTCGGCAAAACCCTCGTCATAACCCAGGAACGACAGCGATCGACGAACCAGAAACGGCTCACAGTGAAAAGCATGGTTCTCAGGACAACCCCCCTTGACCCTGCCGGCAACCTGCACCTCCACACCAGGCATGACTCGACGAGCGGCGGCCGCAATGTGCTCGTTGGACGCCACGCAAAGGACTTCGCAATTCGATTGCAGCGCGGGCAGAACGTGCGCAATACGCAGGTTCCGGCCGTGGGCCAGGTTCGAAACGTCAAAAGGCAGCGGAACCAGCAGCCTCATGCGCACTCCTCGGCAGTCATGCTCACGAAAGGTGATTCATTCATGCCCGGCCAACGCAAGTGCGACCGTTCGCGAGCGCTGCCGCGAAGCGCCCGCAGCGTACGCTCCAGAGTCAGCTCGATGCTGAAGCACCGCATGACCGACTCGCGTCCGTTGCCTCCCATCCGCCGACGACCTTCAACATCGGCGGCGAGTGCGGTGATCGCCCGGGCCAGTTCCGACGGCTCGAAGCCGCGGAGCAGCCACCCGTTGTGCAAGTGCCTGATCTGCCGGGTCGCGCCGGAAGTCGGCGTTGCGATCACCGGCCGCCGACACGCCATCGCCTCGGCCAGAGCCAGGCCGAACGACTCGGTGCGGCTGCTCAGTACGAACGCATCCAGCGCGCTGTAAAAAGACGGCATGTCCTCGACGAACGACACGAATCGAATCGCGCCGGCCAGGCCCCGATCGGCGGCCAGCCGGACCAGCGGATCTTGCTCGCTGCCCCGGCCGGCAATGACCAGGAGAAGGGACAACCCCTCCCGCCGGGCAATCGACGCCGCCTCGATTAATAAATCAACGCCCTTCTCACGCGAGAGTCTTCCGGCCGCGCCGACGACAAACGGGCGAGGCGAAACCGCATCGATGCCCCACTCATGATGCCATCTCTGACGGCCCGTCGCATCGAACTCGAAACGCACGCAATCCACGCCGTGCGGAATCGCGAATACCTTGTCGCGACAAACGCCTTGCCAACGGACGATTCGCTCGCGATCGTCTGCGTTGAGCGTGACGATCGCCGTTGCCCCCGTGCCCGCCAGTCTGTGCCTGAGCATTTGCGGCAGCCGCCAGCAGTGCAGCCCCTCAAGCCGCCCGCCCAACCACCTGGCCGGCAGGCGACGATGGTCACAAGCATCGACCATCTGGTGAACCCATGCCGCCGGAACGGACACCCGCCTCGCCAACCACGGCAGGATCCAGAATCGCGGCCGGCCGCACGCGTTGATGATCACGCCGTCAGGGTTCTCTCGCCGAAGCACGGCGGTGAACTCTCGCGCCAGACCGCCAAGACTGGCGGTACGCCGCGGATCCACGACATCGAGTCGAATGCCGTTCTCCCGAGCGATATCGAACACCGCCTGCCCGCAACCCGGCCGGGGCAGCCAGCATATCGAGGCATCAAGACCTCGCCGTCTCGCCGCCAAAGCCATCGCGATGATGTATCGCTCCGCGCCGCCGAAGCTCGGAGCGTCGCTGACGAACATGAGTTGACGAACCATCCGCCCCATGCAGTCTCACTCTTCGCGGCCGGCATCTCGCCGGACCGGTTCGCAGACCACGTGTCAACACTGGGACCAGCGCGCAGAGACCACCCGGCGCGTTGGAACACCATGCGATAAATATCGGTCTTTGGCTATCGCAGTTGAGGTGATATTGAGACGTTGAGCAAGTCGGTCGGCGAAGCGGAAACCTCACCCAAACCCGCATACACCATGGTATTATCGGCGGTTCCCGTGGCGCCCGACTCGATATCGGACGTTCGGACGGCACAAGCTGGAAGCGAAGCTCTTCCGTCGATCACGACGTTCAAGCACTCCGCAAAACCCCTCGCCGCACAAGCCCGGTCATAACGGTCAACCGCAGCCCAACTCCGGCCGCATTCGAGCCGTCCGGCAAAATGGTCGGCAATAATCCGTTCCATGGCCGCCGCTACCTCCGGACCATCCTCGAAAGCGACTACCGTCGACGCCCCGGCCTCGCGAACGATGCGGGCGGTGTCTCCGTTTGTCGGTACGAGAGCCAGCAAGTGGGTCGGCAACCCCAGCAGTTCGAAGGTCTTTCCCGGAATGCTCGTTTCGCCGTGTTTGCACTGTGGCACGACCACGATGGTGCATGCGGCCCCGGCGGCCAGGCGCACGACGGCCGGGTGGTCCAGGTATCCGGCCAGCGTCAACCAGGGGGGGCTGTGCTGTTGCCATTCCCGCTGCTGTTGGGCGTCGAGCGTTCCGGCAATCACCAGACGCACACGATCCGTCCATTCCGGGTGGCCGGCCAGAACGGCCTGCAAAGGCGTCACGATGCGGCCGATTTCCCGGCGACCATAGAACGCACCCGCGGCAACGAACACAAACAGATCCCGACCCTGGGGCTGCACGTCGAGAGCGACCAGCAGGTCGTCGCGGTCAAATCCGTTGGTGATGCAGCGGATCGAATCAGGCCGACGATCGGCGAAACGCCGCCGGAACTCGTCCGCCAGCGAGGGACACGTGGTGATCACCATCGCAGCATGCTTCATGATCTGCGATTCCAGACGCCGCATGGACTCCGTCTTTCTCCCTGTCGTGAGCGACCGGTCGAAATCGCTGACCAGGGGGTCGCGAACGTCGGCCACCCAGGGTACGCCCGTCCGCCGGGCGATTCGGAGCCCCGCCCAATGCGCGAAATGCGGAGGACCGCTCGAGACGATCACGTCGTAACGGCCCCTGCGATGTTGCCGGACGGCAAAGCGCACGGCCGGTCCAACCCACAGCGATTGCGGGTCGTCAAGCCCGAACCGCTGCAAGAGAGTGGATAGTCGCCAGTGCATGCCGTGTTCGATTCGATCAGACCATCCGGCATGGGGAACGAGCTTCGCCAGCGTTCTCGCCATGCAAGCCGGCTCACGGCCGGAGACCCGATGCACACGGCACCCGTCAGGAACATCGGCAAGAAGCGAATCATCTCGCCACGGAAAGCGACTGTGGCCGGCCGTGAGCACCTCAACATCCCACCCGTAACGAGGCAGGTACTTGGCCAGCTTGGCCGGTCGCTGTGCGGCGCTCCCGCCGATGGGCGGGAAGATGTAGCTGATCAACAGCGCACGACCGCCGCGCGTTTCGGCCGTGATCTCCGGCCGTTGCAGAACCCATTCGGTCCACCGTTGTCGCTGCTCATCAACCGTCATCGAATCGTCCGTTCTTAGCACGCCGTTCCCGCCCACGCCGGCTGTGGCTTGCACGAAGCCGGCGTCTCCATCATCACGAACTGAACCTGGCCCGGTGATACCCCCCGGAAACCTGGGCGAATCCGCTCGAGGTGCCGGATCATGATCTCCGCCGTTGCCAGGGCCATCACCGGCCCGCACTCCAGCGGATCACGCACCGCCTGCTCCCACACTTCCATCAACCGATCTCGACGAACCCAGTTCAGGATCCGGGCGTTTGCGGACGTCAGCACATCTAGACCGCCCGTCGCCCGCCATGTCGCGAACGCCCAGGCTCGCCCCGCGTTACCGCCGGTGCCCCACTTGCGCGTCCACGGATGCCCCAGCCCGGTCCACCAACGGTGCAATCTCTCCTTCTGCCAGCAGTACTCGCGAAGCCAACGATTCCCGCTGACGGGCAAACCACTCGAAGCCGTCCGCTGTACGCGAGCCAGCTTGGGAAACTGCCGCCGTATCACCTCCAGGAAAAGCTGCTTGCCCCGGCGCCATCGCGGCGGCGTCCGCTCGCGCCACGCAAGCACGGCATTGTCGCACGCCGGACAGCGCACCCAGACGCTGTCCCGGAGCATGGCCGTTCCGAGAACGTCAATCCGTCCGCTGCGAGAGGCGGCAACGACGTATTCTGCCTTGCCCAGCGGATCGTCCGTCGGAGCCAGACGCCAGGTCGTGTCGATTCGTTCTTGCCAGCGGCGGTAGCTCCGGTCCGCCGGATCGGGCAGCAACAGACCGTTGATGATCGACGCATCGCCGCCGGCATGCAGCCTGTAGCGAGCCCAGCGGCTTTGATGCGGCACCATATCCTCGACGACGTCTTCGTCCAGAGGCACGTACGCTCCGCCGACCACGCCCTGAAGGTAGCCCTCCAACAGCACGGCTCCGGCGTGTCCGACGAGGTAGCTTCTCATTGTGGCCGCAGGAGCCATGTGGGCAACGTTGTGCAGCCCGTCCGTGGCAAGGATCGCCTGGGTGAGCCGCTCCGGCAGATCCTTCTCCTCAAGCCCAACCCATTCGTGCGTCGCACCCGCCGCCCGTGCCAGCCCTCGGCCATAGCGGACGTCGTCGGAAAACGACCAGCCAACGGTGAAACACAACGGCAGCCGGCCGATCTCCGCGCACATGCCCAGCAACATCCTCGAATCGAGCCCTCCGCTGATCCCCAACAGCAAGGGTGCCCTGCAATCCGCATGACGCCGCATCGTGCCACAGAGAATCGACGTGTACTGCTCGATGGCTTCTTCCCGATCACACTTCTCTGAGTCCGCAAATCGAAAATCCCAGTATCGCTGGGTTCGGCAATGCCCCGGCGACCAGCGCAGCACGTGGCCGCCCTTGAGCCAATTGACGCCTTCAATCAGCGTGTGTTCGTCCGTCATGTTCTCGCAGCGGAGCAGGTCGCAAAAGCCCTCCTCGCTCAGAGTCAGCGGCTCACCTGTCGCTTGCCACACCACACGTGCCGTCGGACCGATCACCAGGCGATCGGCTCGGGCGGCATAGAACACGGGAATCAGCCCGAGCTTGTCATTGAACACGTTCCACTGACGGCGCGACTGCTCGTACCATGCACCGCAGAATGCGCCGTCGATCTCTTCCAGAATGCCGAACCCTTGGGCTTGCAGGCGACGCAGAACGACTTCGGCCACCGCCTCACGCGAGGCTGCCCCCCCGTGGACCCAAGCCACGGGAAGGAGCATCTCACCGGCCCAGAGCAGCACGTCATGACCGTCGCTGTAAGCACAGGACCCTGATGTCGACTCTGCCGAGCACATCGCCACCGTCGCTGCCGCCCAGTTGACCCCGGCGCAAGCCTGGGTTTCAACCGCACTGGCTTCGCGGTTCTCCGACGACGAAGCGCCGAGCGCATCGAGCACTCCGGCCACCAGCGTGCGGGCCTGCCCGACTCGCGGATCACAAACCAGAACAACTCCCGGACTCAATACAGAGTCTCCTCCGCGATACTCCGCGTGCCCTCGTAGCGACCAACCTCCGCATCAGCCGTCGGCCGGCTGTGCACGGGTGCCGCTGACTGCCTGTCCGCCAGTGCATGGGCCGCGCGCACACCGACCCCTGCACCAGTGCGTCATCACTATATCGGTCGTTGGAAAGACCATCTGAGGCTATCGGATCGATAATGCAGAACCGAACGACCCGCGTTGATCGGGAGGACCGACGGGGGCGTCGGCCCCACTTCATGGGTCATTCCCTGCTCGCCGTGTCGATGTCACTATCGGCGAAGGTGACGTGCCAGCGTCGGGGAATACAGAACTCGGCGGCCAGCGGGCTGATCCACAGCGGCAGATCCTGTCGCGACAGGAAGCGGTTGACCCGCAGCGCGTCGCCCAGCACCGAATCAGCACCGGCCAGGCAACTGATTTGCACAACACCCTGTGCTGCCAACCGTGCAACCGCAACGCTCACCAACCATCGCCAGGCATCCGGGCGCTCCCACGGCGCCAGAATATCCACAATGCGACCGTCGATTCGGTGGCCGGAGTCTCGGCAAGTCCGCCAGATGATGTAGCCGGCAGGCCCGGCCGCGTCGCGTGCAATCGTCAAACGGTAATGCCCGGCCGGGTGGGCCATGAATAACCAGCGCAGAGCCTCGGCCGAGCGATCGAAATGGCAGAATGCCCCGTTGAGACTCTGATGCTGCCGCGCCAAAACGGCATCAAGCTCGTGCCAAGGATCAGCAGCCGGCGATTCTCCCGCCAGCGTCACAGACCAGCCCTCCGGAGCGGGCCATCGCACCGGGTGGTAGCGAACGACACGAGCCAACTCCGTGGCGACTCGCCGACCCAGCCCGGCCTCCTCGCAGGTGCCGCCTGCCCGGACATTGAGCTTGAATACCGACAAGCCATCCTGCCGAACCCACTGCAGAGCAGGCAACGCCTGTCGGGTATCCGCCGTACCCTGAATGGTCATCAGGGCTCGGCACGTCTTCTCCGCCTCGCGAAGCAGAAAAATGCCAATGCCACGACTGCGAAGATCCCTGCGAACCACCCAATCCACAAACCATCCTCCGGGCACTCCTGACGCCCCCGGCGAGTCAAGGTGGACGGTCGCGGGCATGATTCCGATGTGGCCGACAATCCTGCCGTCAATCTCGGCGACGATGGACTTGCCGCAGCCGTTCAGGCGCCCGGGCGAATCCCAGAACTTCCATCGCAGCGTGGCGGCGGTGTGAGGCATGCCGCCGTCGGTCAAAAAAGCCGCCACCGCGTTCAGCTCATCGGGTCTGGTCGCTCGAATCTTCATGTGTTCACGTGCTCATGTGCAACACGCGGTCTCGGCGCAGGCCATGGCCGCACCCACCGAATCAGCGCTGCGTTGCGGTTCACGTCGAGCCGGGCTCGTCCGACACGCGCAAACAAGATCGTAGTACTCGCGCGCCGTCACCGGCCGAACGCCGTTCTCGTTCACCAGGAAATCGAGCACCCCTGACAGTCGATCCAGAAACGCGTCCCTCGCCTCGCGATCGGGCACATAGGGCGTGCCGTCGATGCCGATGTTCGAGCTGTGAAACGTGAGATGAAACAGTTCGGTGCCCCGCCGTAACAACGCCCGGCAAAGACGGATCATATCGTGCAGGCCCGTCATTTCGGGGTTGAGCCGGATCAACCGGAGCAATCGCAGCCGGTGCAGAAGACCGACGAGACGCAAATGCCGCAATCGCGTTCTCCCGAGACGGCGATACAACCGACGTGCGGTCTCGAAATCTGGACTGCCGAACCCGGCGCTGATCGGCACGCAGAGCAGTCGGCCGCTGGGTTCCGGTTCGAGCATGCTCTCATTGCCCAGCCAATACGGCGCCAGCGGAGCATCAAAGTAGTCGGGACCGCCAAACGGAGTGTGCGATACGAACGGGCACACGCTGGTCTCGACGCGATAGCCCAGCTCAAGAAGAAAAGGTGTGTGCGCGGCACTGCTGCCGTAGCGCCCCGATCGGTAAGCGATCGGTTGAACGCCGAAACGCTCGCGGATCTGCCGCGTCAAGGTGATCAGCTTCGCTCGCACCAGAGCCGGAGCCAGCATGCACGGCATCGAGTGAGCATCGTCGGCAGGCAATCCCGCGAGGGGCTCGGTCACCCACGGGTGCAGGTGGCCGCCGACGTCGCAACGGCCTTCTTCCAGGAAACGCTCCAGGTGCCCGCTGCCGACGCGATCCATGATCACCGGTGTGGTCACCTGATACGTCGGCCGCACACCAAATCGGTCGAAAACTCCCTGTAACCGAGGCAACTCGGCCAGGTGTCCAAGGGACCACGCGCGCGTTGGATAGTGCCCCCTGAAAAGGCCTTCCTCCTCCGTATCAATGTTGACCATCAACCTGGCCATGGTCCTATCTCGTGGACGCGACCGGCTCGGCCTTCAAGTCGTCAACCGAGGCTTTGCGCCGGCAACGTCGTTGTGCCGCAACCTCCCCAAGCAAATCGAGCCATTGTCTGCCCACGCGGCCCGCGTCGTGACGCTGCCGCGCAAGAGCTTGAGCTGCCCGTCCCAAACGAATGCGTTCGTCCCGGTCCACCGCCAGGCGATCCAGCGCGTCAGCCATCCCGGCAATGTCGCCCACTGCCACACAGACGCCGGCTTGACCATTGTCGATCAGTTCGGGCAAGCCCCCGGCGTCCGACACGACTACCGCCCTGCCGGCTGCCATCGCCTCCAGCACCGTGTTGCTCGACGACTCCCGCCGCGAGCACACCGACACAATATCCATCTCAGCATACGCCGCCGCCGCATCCGACGTACTCCGTCGGAATTCCACGCGATCGGCGATACCCAGGTCGGCGGCAAGCTTCGCCAGCGATTCACGCAGCGGCCCGTCGCCGTAGAACAGCAGTCGAGCCTTCTGCCGATGTCGCATCGCCGCAAACGCGCGGATCAACACGTCAATCCGCTTCTCGTCCGCCAGGCGACCCAAATAGCCGATGACCACACAGTCCTGAAACCGACGCCGGGCAACGACGCCGTCGACCGGCGGCGCGGCGTTCACGATGACGCAGCCCTTACTTCGCGGATATCCGTAGATGCCCTCGTATTCCCGCCGGACGAACTCACTGTTGTAGACGATCCGGCTCGCCAGGGCCGCGGCGACTCGGGTCTTGAGAACCTGGCGACGGTTGTGCAGGCCAAGCCCGGGCAACAATCGAAAAAGATGACGCCCCGCAGGAATGAAGTCCCGGATCCAGGGCATCGTCCGATGCGTCATCACCACCGGCGTGCCGGCCAGCACGGCCCCGACGACCGACGAGCGGAACGGCGTATTGGACGATTGGACAAACAACCCGACGTCGGGCCGATGCTCGCGAAACCACCCACGCCGGGAAAGAATCGTCCGCAAATGATACCGCCGGTCGCCGCAAAGGTCCGCGTCGACCCAGTCGACGCGGTCTACGTCAAGCGAGCCACGAACGCCGGCGAAAACATTCTCGCCCGACAATGCAACGGTGACTCGCCAGCCCGCCTTACATGCGGTTTCGACAAGAAAACGCGAGAACGTCTGCATGCCCCCGATGCAAATTGGGTTCGCCGTGACCAGCGCCAGGTGCGGCGGTCCGCATCCCATGGACTCCATCTTCATCTCAGGAGACCTCCCCGACCACCGGCCGCAGCGTGCCTGTCAACCGATCCCACCATCGCAACACTGTCATCGGAACGTATCGTCGCTTCCAGAGTCGCCGAATCCGCGGATCGTGCGGCGCAATCGTCACCGCAAGCCGAAGAAGACGCTGATAGTCGGCCGACTCACGCCGCCAATATGAATCCAGCACCGTCCGCAAGACCGGTTCGATCATGTACTTCTGAACCGACTCGGCCGGAAGCGCCGCAAACGCCTCCGGGCAGCGCCGCCGGAAGTAATCTTGCGCCAGCCAGTGAACGTAGGCCATATGCGCCCGGCGCCGGGTGATGTTCGTCGCATGCTGGTTCATGATATACAACGGCTCGGGGACATAGACGAAGTCGCAGCAAGTGGAGGCTACGAGCGACATGCCGAAATCCTCCGTGCCGAACAGATCCGCCTGATAGTTGCCCAGTTCGAGAATCACGGAGCGCCGTAGCATCGTCGACGCCCCGCAGACCGGATTACGCTCGAAAATGACCTGCGTGCATCGCCCGACGGCCGCCTCCGCACCTTGCCGCTGGTACGATGGGCGGCTGCCATCCACCCAGCGGGCGAGCGAGCCCGTATGAACCAGCGTGTGAGGGTCGCTGTCTTCCAGCACCGCAAGCTGCTTCTCATGCTTCGTCGGATCAACCGTATCATCGGCGTCGACAAAGGCGATGTACTCGCCGCGAGCCTCGCTGACCGCCAGCCGCCGCGCCGCACCCGGCCCTCGCGACGGGTTTCTGAGCACGCGCACCCGAGGATCGATCGCCGCTGCAACCGCCGCGCTTCGGTCAGTGCTGCCGTCATCAACAACCAGCACTTCGATCGGCGGCACCGTCTGAAACAAGACACTCTCGATGGCGGCGGGAAGCGTCTTCTCAGCGTTCAGGCACGGAATAACGACGGTAACCGGTGCAGCGGACAGGCTCACGCCGGCACCCCCGCGGCCTCGCTGGTTGCCGCGATCGGCTGCTCGCATCCCGATTCATTGCCCCCGGCAACAATCTGCCACTCGCGCGGCTGATGCACCGGTCCGTCGGTCGCGCCGTCGGACACGACGTTGATCCGGTACGCGCGATCGTGCCAGTCGTGCTCGGGCAGCCCTTTCCGGTCGGCCAGTGCCACTCCGATCTGATACACGCCCTCCCCGAGCGCCAACCACGGCAGGCGAACCGCTACCGTGCCGGCTCCCACACATCGCCCCAGGCGAAGGCCGTCACGCAGCGATTCGAATTGATAGAAAAGCCCCGCACCGAACATATGAACCGAAATCACGACGTTAGGCTCCATAATCCCGCCGGTGACAGGATCGATGAAATAGTCAATTTCCAGGCGCACAGGCTGACCGGACGTGAACGTCCGGGCCGGTTGACCGCTTCCGTCAAGGATGCGAACGGCCGTAATCCGGGCCCCGCTGTCGATTCGACCGCGACCGCCGATATGAGAATGCTCGATGCCGGTAGGATTGGCGTCCTCCATGTCGCTCACCAGGCGGCTGTATTCGGCGATGGCCGCGTCGGGCGATCCTTCAAGCCGCACCCGGCCGTGGTCCAGCAACACCACCCGGTCGCAAAACCGCTTGATCTGGGCGAGGTTGTGCGACACGAACAGCACCGACGTTCCCCGTCGAAGAAAACCACGCATCGCGTCCATGCACTTGGCCTTGAACTGCACGTCCCCCACCGAAAGAACCTCGTCCACCAGCAGCACGTCGGGTTCCATCTGCGCGGCGATCGAGAAACCCAGGCGGACGTACATGCCCGAGGAGTAACGCTTGACCGGCATGTCGAGGAACTCGCCGATCCCCGAGAATTCAACAATCTGATCGAACTTGCGACGGATTTCGTCGTTCCGCATGCCGAGGATCGCGCCGTTGACGAAGATGTTCTCGCGCCCGCTCAAATCGCCGTGAAAACCGGCACCGACCTCGATCAAACCGCTGAGCCGACCGTTGACGCTGACCCGCCCTCGGTCCGGCCTTAGAACCCGTGACAGAATCTTCAGCAACGTGCTCTTGCCCGCACCGTTCGGACCGATGATGCCGACGGCTTCACCGCGGTGCACCGTCAGAGCAACGTCCTGCAAAGCCCAGAAGACGTCCCGCGCCCCGGCACCGCGACCACGCAACCGGTGCAAAACGCGAAGCGCGGATTCCCACAACAACCCGTCGGCCCCGCCCTTGCGAAACCGTTTCCACAAGCCTTCGATCTCGATCGCAACGTTCCGTGTTTGACTCATACCTGCTTCGCACCTGCCTCCCCGCGGCGATTCACGTGTCTTGCCGACGGTCGAACCTTCGGGTCAGCGGGCCTGCGCTCCCACCTCCGCTCCCTGCGGCACGCTCGCGATCCCGAACACATTTCGACAGGCAACCGACTTCCCCCTGAACAGACGTCTCGTCCAACCGGCCTTGAGACAGCCCTCATCCTTGAAGCCGGGGTGGGCGTTGACCGCAAAAGTGTGAACCTGCTCCAGCCCGGCTTGCTTGAGCAGCCTGCGCAGATGAACGTGGTCCATGCAATTAATGTGTCCAGGCTCGTGCCGATAGAAACGCGTGTGCTCCGTGCGCAAGCGACGAAGCGGCCAACGATCCAGCCATCGCACGTACGCGGTGAACAACCGGTCCGGCATCCAGGCCAGCGGTACCAGCATGGCGAGCATCTTCTTGCGACCCGGGTCGAACCAGTAGTAGTATCGGCACGGCGAGGTCTGAATGACGATGGTTCCGCCCGGCCGCATCACCCCCTTCAGTCCGCCAAGTACCTCCAGAATGGACTCGTCGTCCAAGTGCTCAAAGATATCGCACGCCACCACCGCATCAAAAAAAGACGACTCAAAGTGCTTCTCAAGCCGCCGGATGTCTCCGACCAGCAGGTGAACTCGCTGCGAGAGCCCAAGCGAATCGGCCACCTCGCGGCCCCGCTCGATCATGCAGTCCAACACGTCGATCCCCCACGCCTGGTGGCCTTCGAGAGCAAACTCCATCGCTCCCGACCCGATGCCGCATCCGATATCCAGAATCCTCAGCGGCCGGCTGTCATCAATGAAACGCTTGATCCAATCGTAGGTGCCGGTCCAGTAGTTCTCCTTGCCCTCGAGCCGCTCGGCGAACGGCCGCAGCATGTTCTCGACAAAAGGCATCTTCTCGGCCAGGATCTCATACCCCTCCCGATAGTGGCCCGACCGCAGCAGCGCAATCATCTGCGCCGACCAGCTCAGCGGCCGCGCCGGATCGATGAAATCGTCGATATTAACGGTCGAGGCCCCAACCTCGCGTTCTACCATCGCTGGTGGCATGTCTTCCAGCTCCGTTTGCGTTCGGCGCAGGCTCGGCGCGGCCTGCCTTCCCGGCAGCACACGCCCACTACACTGCTGATCCTGTCTTTGTCGGATGTTCCAAGGTCCGAGATAAGCCGGCCCTATAAGTGCTCTTCGCCTGGAGGCTGCCAACGAAGTCATTATCGGGCGTAGTGATCGCGGTCCTCCGTGCCGCCGCAAAAAGCACCGAGTGCCATTCCCACGACTTTGCGCGGGCATGCGCCTTTGAAGCAGGCAGGGCAAGTCCGCCGGGTGCCATGCCCACGGCTCTGCGTGGGCATGCGCCTCCAAATGAATCCGCTCGGCCCGGAATCCTTTCCGGGCCGCATCCCCCGCGGAATCCTTTCCGCTCGGCCCGGAATCCTTTCCGGGCCGTACACGCTGCGGAATCCTTTCCGCTCGGCCCGGAATCCTTTCCGGGCCGCATTCCCCGCGGAATCCTTTCCGCATTCGGCATCCATGACGATAACAATCCTCCACCGA